>JANPOX010000544.1:0-17501 GCA_031428235.1 Bacteroidia bacterium
AGGGTGTTAAAATTACCGCCAATAGTTATTCGTGTAATAGCATCATCCAATAACAAATTCTCAACATCACCCAATCCTTTTAAATGAGCATACTTGTAATTCTTTGGATATTTATAGGCGGCTATCTGCACTCTAAAAACAAGTCCATCGGCTGAAATATCTCCGTACAACTCACTATAATATTTAATTTTTTCCTGCAAAGTACTATTGGGCTTCAAAAAAACTTTTTTGGCAGGTTCTTTAACAGCAACTTCTTTTGCGGGTTGTTTTACGGGTTCAACTACCGCTTCTTTTACAGGCTCAGCCGCTGCTACAACTGCAACTACTGAATCTTTTTTAGGCACAACAACAACTGGTGCTAAAGAGTCAAAATTTACATCAATTATTTTTTCTTCATATCCATCTAATGCAGTTGTATTAATTTCAAATACTTTGTCTTGATATGATTTATACTTATAAGACAATTTAAATTGTCCGCCTGCCGGCAGTGATATCAAATAATTTCCAGAAGAATTACTTACAAATTGCCCGAATTTTTTATTATTCTGATCCACTACCTCAACAAGAATTATTGCGGCTACAGGAGAGGCGCTTTCAGTGATTTTCCCTTTAACTATAAAAGTAGATGGTTTTTTACCAACATAACCCGGATAAACCGTATAAATATCTTTTAACCCCTGTCCTCCTGCTTTACCCGAAGCGTAATATCCCCGGTCTCCATTAGCAGATAATACATAATAAATATCATCATCAGTAGTATTGATAGGGTAGCCTAAATTAACCGGTTTGCTAAAAGAAGAATCTTTCCAGTTTAATATGGATTGAAAAATATCATATCCACCCATGCTATTTTTTCCTTGTGAGCTATAAAATAAGGTAACTCCATCCGGGTGAATAAAAGGTGCGTCATCATCCAGGGCAGTGTTAATAATATCACCAAGGTTAATTACATTTCCCCATGTACTATCCGGCATTAAGGTTGCTCTGTAAATGTCTTTTCCTCCAAAACCACCTCCTCGCTCACTACTAAAATATAATTGCTTTCCATCTGCTGTCATAGAACAGCTGCCTTCCCAGGAATAAGAATTCACTTCCCCTTTTAATTTTTGAGGCGCGGTCCATTCAGCTGCTAAGGAATTGCTCATATAGATATCTCCGTGATCATCACCATTATCTCTATAAACAAATAAATAAAAACCATCTGCACTTAAAGCTATAGCTCCGTCATGAGTAGCTGTGTTGACATTAGGAATAGGCATAGGTTTTTTCCACTCCCCATCTATTCTTACGGATTGGAATACATCTTCATAATATTTTCCATATCTATCCGGCTGCTGATATTCATTTTGCAAACCACCGGTACTTTCAATTCCTCTATATGTATAAATCATAATAGATTCATCCGCTGAAATAACAGGCACATATTCTTCATAACCGGAATTAATTGTGTTTCCAATATTTTCGATTTTTGCACCTGTCGGTTGAGCATACAACTCTTTTCCATTGATACAGTATAATTTTAACTGAGCTGCTTTTTTCTTCGATTCAGGCGATACTCTTTTATTAACCATAGCTTTTTCAATTAAAACCATAGACTCATCAAACTTATAATTTAAATGATTAGCTCTTGCCAAATCATATTCTATATCATCTACTTTTTTATTTTTCTCGTAAACTTCAGTTAATAATTTCAATGCTATTTCGTGTTTATCACTTCGCGCTAACGCACATTTCCCATAGCAGTATTTTAAATATTCTTCTTTAGGATGTGCAGTATACAAGGCTTCATAATAAGGCAATGCTAATAAATAATTGCCATCGTCAAACATCAACAATGCATTTTGCATAGAATCATTTTCTGTTTTTCTCCATTTTTTTGTGTTGGTTGTTTGAGAAACTAAACTTTGCCCCACAAAACAAAGCAGTACCAACAGGAAATATATTTTAGATAACATAAAAATAGTTTTATCGTAAGAATTTAAAATTACATAAAAAAGGCTTGGCTATCAAACATTTATTGCAAAAAACAACCTCAATTCAGAATGTCCAAACTCCCTAATCCTTCCCGTATTACAACGGGTTCTTCTCCTGAACAATCAAGAACGGTGGAAGCATATAGATTACCAAAACCACCATCAATTACGATGTCTACTCTCTTCTCATATTCACGGTGAATCACCTCGGGATCAGTAAAATAATCCAGGATATCATCTTCTGTATTATGCAGACTCGTTGTTATGATCGGATTACCAAGTTCTGTAATAATTGTTTTACATATTCTATTATCAGGCACTCTTATTCCCACTGTTTTTTTATTTTGCTTAAGAAGCTTTGGAACATTGCTATTGGCTTCCAAAATAAAAGTATAAGGCCCCGGCAAGGCTTTTTTCATAATACGGAACAGTGAATTTGAAATTGGCTTGGCGTAATTTGCTAATTGACTAAGATCACTACATACAAATGAAAAATTGGCTTTCTCCGGTTTAATGTTTTTTAAACGGCAAAGTTTTTCTATGGCTTTCGGTTTTGTTATATCGCATCCGATCGAATAAACCGTATCGGTGGGATAAATGATTACACCATCATTTTTTAAACAATCAATTATAAATTGAATGTCTTTTGGATGAGGATTATCATAATTTAAGCGAAGTAACATGAAGTGATTATTATTATTATTTTGCAATGACTTCCTCCAAAGGCTTGCCAGTGCAACCATTCGGAAAAGACATGTGCAATATCATTGAAATAGTCGGGGCAATATCCACTATATGTATTTTTTTAACAGAGCTTCCTTTTGGGATACCCATACCATAAAACACTACCGGAACATGCGTGTCATAACTATAAGAAGCTCCGTGTGTAGTACCTGTACCCTGGTATTCCATCCATGCCGGATTGTAAGCAAAAGCTACATTTCCACTTCTTACATGGTTGTATCCTTTTTGAATCAGATATTTAAATGAGTCGTCTGTGAAATTTTCGTTTTTTAAAACGTCTGAAGTATAAGCTTCAGCAACTCCTTTATTAGATAATAAATAATTGGCCAGTGTTTTTTCAATTTCCGATTTACTTAATTTCATCTCATATATTTTCTTGTCATTTAAAAACACCTGTTGGTTCTCTAAGTCTAATAGTAAACTATCTCCATATACATTTTTGCAAAATACCTTTAACGATGTTTGCAAAGCATCTTCATTTATATATCCTCCCGGTATTTTCAAATCTTTTAAGTGTGCTGGTACGTCACAGGCTCCATGATCAGCTGTTAAAAAAACCACATAATTATCTTTACCTACGGTAGCATTTAAGGTATTGATCAACTCTTCCAGATCCTTATCCAGACGTAAATAAACATCCTCTACTTCAACACTTCTTGGTCCGTATGCATGCCCCACATAGTCCGTTGATGAGAAACTAATGCATAGCATATCTGTTACTTTACTTTTTCCTAATTGCTCCGCTTTTAAACAAGCAAGGGCCAAGTCTTTCACTATTGTATTACCCTGTGGGGTAGACTTTAATATCGAATAATCATTCTGCTCCAATTGCTTTTTATATTCATACGGAAAAACCGGTTTCTCTTTCTTATTTGGTGCTGCTTCATAATTATTTTGATCCGCAATACTTTCTACATAAGTTTCTATCGGGTATAAGGTATTCCAGCCCTGAGATAAATATTTTTTTGCCAGTTGTGCGTTATTAAAATCATTCACCCACCCTGGCAACTGATTCATGTAATGACTGCTGGAAATAAACTTTCCATTACTCCCATCAAACCAAAAAGCTCCATTAGCAGTATGGCCCGCAGGAAGAATTGAACTTCTGTCTTTAAATGAAACTGAAAATACTTTAGATTGCTGATTAGTGGATAATTTCAACTCATCCCCGATAGTGGTTACCAGTAAATTTTTTGGCGACATAGCTCCTGCCCCACTCTCTGTTCCAACCGGTTTCGCATTTTCGTCATAAGTACAATAATTCATTTTCCCTGTCTCTTTATTGAACCAATCATTAGCAATTATACCATGTGTTGCAGGGCTTGTACCTGTATAAATAGAAGCATGGCCAGGGCCGGTATAAGTAGGCACATAATTATAATGTGCGTTCTTATAAAAATAACCTTCATTGATGATCTTCTTAAAGCCACCGTTTCCGAATTTATTCCAGTAACGGTAAATATAATCATGTCTCATTTGATCAACTACGATGCCAACCACTAATTTAGGTTGTTTCAATTCAGAAGAAACGGTAGTTTTGGTTTGTGCCGTCAAGGTATTTGCAACGATCAGCAGGGCAATTATTTTTTTCATTAGGATTTATCTAAGTTTTGGAAAACGGAATTGTTACTCACAAATTCAGGAACAATGTCTTTCATTTTTGAAACAATAAGAACATTATCCTGTGTATTGAATAATAAGATCAGTTCATTAATAAATTTGATCACATCAGCAAATTCATATTCACGGACTTTACCCACCAATATTTGTTTATGATGTGTAGGTAATGTATTTTCCGAACTTGCCAATAACTCTTCAAATAATTTTTCTCCCGGGCGTAAACCGGTATATACAATTTTAATATCCCTGTCTTCTTTTAATCCGGAAAGTTTGATCATTTTCCTGGCAAGGTCAATGATTTTCACCGACTGTCCCATATCAAACACAAAGATCTCTCCGCCTTTACCCATGCAACCTGCTTCCAAAACCAACTGACAGGATTCAGGAATGGTCATAAAAAACCGCGTGATATCCGGATGAGTAATTGTGATTGGTCCACCAGATTCAATTTGTTTTTTAAAACGTGGGATCACAGATCCATTGGAACCTAATACATTTCCAAAACGCGTAGTAATAAATTTTGTAGAAGATGTTTTTCCAAGGCTTTGAATATAGATCTCCGCGATGCGTTTAGAAGCTCCCATGACATTGGTAGGATTCACCGCTTTATCTGTAGAAATCATCACAAACTTTTGTACGTTAAAATCAACTGACAGATCGGCCACAGTTTTAGTTCCTAAAATATTGGTTAGGATAGATTCAGACGGATTATTTTCCATCATAGGCACATGCTTATAAGCAGCGGCATGAAAAACGATGTGTGGTTTAAAGGTACTGAACACATGACGCATCCTGTCTTTATTTCTCACATCACCAATCACTACTTCATGCTTACTAAGAATACCTTTCTCATTAAATTCTAATTCCAATTCGTGCAACGGACTTTCTGCCTGATCAAGTAATACCAATAATGTGGGTTCAAATTTAGCACATTGCCTTGCGAGTTCGCTTCCAATTGATCCTGCAGCCCCAGTGATTAAAATTACTTTATTATTGATCTGGCCGTTAATTAAAGCATTATCAAGTTTAATCGGATCCCTTTCAAGGAGTTCTTCTATGTTGATACTTTTGATCTGGTTAAAACTCAGTTCACCGTTAATCCATTTTGCAACAGGTGGAACATTTAATACCCTGACACCATATTGAAGACATTCATCGATGATGCTGTTCTTTTTATGAGGTGGCAGATTCTGAATGCTGATAATCACTGATTCAACCGTATTATCTTTAATTAATTCTCCTAGCTTTGAAGCCGGATAAACAAAAACGCCTTCAAGACTTCTCCCTTTTTTCTTTTCATCATCATCGATAAAGCCAACAACTTTATAACGTACAGCAGCATCCCTATCCAATGTTCTTTTAGTTATGATACCGCTTTCTCCTGCGCCGTAAATAATGACCTGCGTCTTCTCCTTCTCAGGGTTTTTATTCTCAAAATAAATTGCTTTAATAGCCAACCTCGAACTGATCATGATAAAAATAGTGACCAGACCATCTATCACAATCACCGAATGAGGGACGATGTAATATCCGAGAATACTTTGACGGGTAAATAAATTAATGATGAACAAAAAGAAACTACTTAATAATACAATCACAAAAATTCTGCTGGCATCTTTAGCGCCCGTGTAACGAACAACTCCTTTATACGTTTTTGAAAAAATAAATGCAATTAGCCGAACACTTAATACCAAAGCATAGACAATCGGGAAATTCGCTAATTCGTTAGGCGGAATAGATTTAAAATTGAATCTTAAAAAAAATGCAAGTGTTAATGAAAATGCACAAATGATCAGGTCAATGATCAGGATTGACCAACGCGGTAAATTATACTTCCAGAAGAATTCCAAAATTTTGTGCATCTCCGTAAAAATACGTTTTTAGTAGGAATGAACAAAATGGAAAACGCGTCTAATTACGACTAATAACAATATGTTTTGAAAAAGAATTATTATTTGAATCTGTAATAATAACAAAATATATACCTTCATTTATATCTTTTAAATCGATTGAAGAATTAGTTTTTTGATTGTTTTTTACAATTAATTCTTTACCCAAAATATCAACCAATTTAACATTATAATTTCCTAAATCATCCATAAATAAAATTGAAACTGAACTATTTGTCGGGTTTGGATAAACAGTAAACATATTATTTTCAGGTTCATCTTCCTGAATTTGCGTACATGTATTAACTGTAATAGTCTTAGTTACCGGAGCACTTGATCCTGAAGCATTTGTTGTTATTAAGGTAATATTTTTTATTCCAGACGAATTATAAGTAATAACAGGATTTTGTAGAGTTGAAGTTGATGGTGTAGCTCCAGGCATTGACCAAAACCATGATGTTGGAGCATTAGTAGAGTTATCTGTTAGAGCAATTGATTGAAACGGACATACAAGAGATGAGCTTGAAGTGAAAGTGCAAACCGGAGGATATATGTTTATTGTATCATTTCTGTTATACCAAATAGGCGAAGTATAAATAACATCTCCATCAGTTTGATTAATTTTTAAATAGTAGTAATACTTTGTATTATTGGCTAAGTTATGTGTAAATGTTAAGGTGTTTGAACCCGTATTTGATGTTAATGTAAGTGGATTAAATCCACTGCCTGGAACGCCGTAAAATAGAATAATACTTGATGTACTCTCGCCATCAGGGTCAGTAACTGTAACCGATACCGTAGCAGTACCTGAATGCGATAATACGCTTCCCATAACTTGTCCGTTAACGGTGAAATTTACTTTAGCGTTCCAATCATCAGAGCCATAAAAACGCATACATTTCATGGAATTAAATAAATCGTTTTGGGTTAATGCGGGAGCCATAATTACTAATCTACCAGCCGATTGCCTGCCAAAAACGGAATTATGTGTATCATGATCTAATCCAATACCTAAATGATAACCTCTTTTTAAAGCATTATTAAATTGTGTTATGTAAGAACTTGTTGACGGATTAGAATAAGTTGAATTGGTAGAAAAAGCAGGACCACTTCTAAACGCAGAACCAATAATTGCACTGTCGTAAGAGGCGCTATATGTTTTGTAATAAATACTATCGTAATCAGAATTTGTAGGATGTGCTAAATAAGCAAATGAACTTGCCTTTTTATTTATGGTTTTCCATAAGGTACCGTAATTATATTGGGAATTATAGGTATCAAAAAGTCCATTATCCCAACCAATTAAAAGTGAATCATAACCATAGATTAAAACATGACCTCCGGTAGAAATTATTCCATATTCCATACCGTATAATGCAACAAATGAACCATCTAAAGTTGCTGCTTTTGCATCTCTTATGCCTTGTCTGTAATTAGCTTTCGAAACCATACCTGCATTTAAATGATTATGCTCTGCAATTCCATAAAAATCAATATGCTGAGAGTTTTTCGCGTAATTAAAATCATGAATAGGTTTTGTTAAAAGGGAAGTTGCACTATCTTTATTGCCATCAGAATAGGAAGAATGAGCGTGTAAATTGCCGTAATAATAATTTAATGTTTGAGCTTTTAAAATGGCAAGGGGCGTTATAAAAATGGAAAACGTAAGTATAAGTTTATTCATGTAGCAGTTTTTAATATGTTTTTTTACAAAGAGAATCTATCAATAAATATTCAGGAAAATCATCCAATTCATTTACTTTTTTCCAGTTTGAGCAAGCGTTTAAAGTATCTTTTAAATTTAGCCAACAAAACCCTAATTTATAATACGCATCATCTAGATTACTTCTTAAAGCTATTGCCTGGTTATAATCGTTTATGGCATTTTTATACTTTTTATAAAAAAAATCCAGGCTCCCTTTTTCAAAATATAATAAAAAATTTGTTGGCTGTATTTTAATCGATTCTAAAATATAATTTTCTGCAGACAAATAATCTTTAATATTTAATTTACATAAATACATAAATGATCGATAATCATCTTTGTTAATTTTGGTTTCCTTCTCAAAAGCATGAATGGAATTTACAGTATCATTTAAATTAAAATATGATAAACCCAGGTAAAAATTTACTTCTTTCAATGAGGGATTTTTATGAATAGCTTTTGTGCATAATCTTATTGTATTTTTATAATTTCCTATTAAAAATTCCTCTTTACCCATAGTAAATAAAGCGGAAGCTGATTGGCAATGAATATCAAGGCAAATAAAAACACAAAACACTATCTGTAAATACAATTTCATTACTACGAAGATAAGCCAACAATCTGTAGTAAAAATGTGTTTCGATATAAAGTAATTTAGGAATGATAAACCCAATTATTATTAATATTAAATATATCACAAGGGATTAGTTAAAATTCAAATAAGGCAAAATTAACCTCAGCTTTTCTTCGCTAAAAATGCCAAGGCCTTTCATGTCTGCTACTGTCAACCTTCCATGTTTTGACCTGAAATTAACGATGGCTTGTGCAGTCTGGAAATTAAAATATGGATGTTTACGCAAAGAATTAAAATCAATAGCGTTGATTGGGATTTTATTTAAAGTAGTAGCATCCAGTTTAATTTGTGATGAAAGTGAGATAAACAAACTATCAGTCATGCCATACACTTCTTTAAGTTGATCAATTGAATGAAAGCCACCCAGCATTGTTCTGTATTTTATGATGCGTTTAGTAAATCCTGGCCCGATATCTTTTAAAAATACTATAGACAAACTGTCTGCTGAATTTATTTCTACCAATTCTTTGGTATAGATTTTCTTTTCGTAAATGTGCGGTCTATTTACAAAAACAGAATCGCGCTTAAATACTTTCTGAGGAATCAGAATATAACTCTCTAATTCTTCGTATAATTTTGGTGATAAGCCATATAATTTTTTGAGATCCTCCTGCTTAAAGAATTTACCACCTTTGCTTCGGAAATTAATCAATGTTGCACTTAATTTTTTTGAAAGACCTAATTTTTGTGCGTCTTCTTCGGTTACCGTATTTGGGTCAAATACAAAACGTTGTCCTGAAATTGCGGTTTTCTTTAATAGGTTCCTTAATTTCAGATTTTTCAGTGATCGCAATTTCCTTTATTGGATCCGCATTGATGGTTATTAACTGCACGCTGTTTTCGCTCCCCATAAATGGAATCAACATACGAATGATAAATAAAATAACGATCATAACACAGAGAACAAAAACACCGTTACGTTCCTGCTTGTTGAAATGAAAAAAATTAAATAAAAAAGATCTAATTCTCTGAAACGCCATTTTTAGTTCGTTTAAACATAAAATAAACAGGTATTCCTAAAGCCATGATTAATAATCCCATGCCGCAATTAAACGTTTTATAAACCAACAGGTCAATACAGATCAATGATGTTAATATAATATATAAAGCCGGTATCACAGGATATCCAAATGCTTTATAAGGTCTTTCTGCATCGGGCATTTTTTTACGTAACACAAATAAACCTGTTATGGTAATGATATAAAAAATCAATGATGAGAACGTACAATAATCCAAAAGGTCGCCATAAGATCCGCTTAAACATAAGACAGAAGCCCATATTGCCTGGAAGATCATTGCGTTTGCAGGAACATTGAATTTATTTAAAGTTGCAGTGGCTTTAAAAAATAAACCATCTTTTGCCATCGATTGAAATAAACGTGAACCCGCTAATATCAAACCGTTATTACATCCAAAAGTTGAAATCATAATTAAAGCTGCCATTAAATATTTTGCTACGTCACCAAATACTACAAATAAAGCAGCTGTTCCAACTCTATCTTTTTGAGCAAACATAATTCCCTGATCAACCACCGTTTGTCCATTTATATTTCCTTCAAGCGGCAGTAAACATAAATAAGCCACATTCGCCAACACATAAATGAGAGTTACGATACACACGCCAAAAAATAATCCTAATGGTATATTACGTTTTGGATTCTCTACTTCACCGGCAATAAATGTTACGTTGTTCCAGGCATCACTACTGAATAAAGATCCTATCATTGCCAATCCAAGAGCAGTTGCCAGAGTCATTCCGGACAAAGGAAAAAATGATTGTGATGTTTGTTCGCCATTAGTTTCTGTAAACGTTCCTTTTGCATCCCAGGCGTGTGCCATATTATTGGAAAATACATCCGTATGAAATCCGTAATAGATTCCCACAATTATTAATGCGAACAATGCTATCAGTTTGGCCGAAGTAAAGATTCGTTGAATTGCTTTTCCATTTTCGATACCTCGGGTATTGATGAAAGTTAGCAAAGCAATGATAAAAATAGCAAGGAGTTGCGCGCTGGTAATTTTAAGATTGATAAAGTGAAAAATCACATTTCCTTCTTCAAAAAAAGGAATGAACACTCCGGTAAATTTTGCAAAAGCTACAGCAACCGCTGCAATAACTCCTGTTTGAATTACTAAAAAAACGGTCCAGCCATAAACAAAGGATACCAGATCACCAAACGCTTTTTTGATATACACAAACTGTCCGCCGGCTTGAGGCATCATGCCAGCCAATTCACCATAACTTAATGCAGCAAATAAGGTAATGACTCCCGATAAGATCCACACTACCAATAACCATCCGGCTGAGCCAACCACGCGGGCAATATCAGCACTCACAATAAAAATTCCTGAACCGATCATAGATCCTGATACCAGGAGGGTGGTATCAAATAAATTAAGACTTGGTTTTTTTATGCTCATATAATTTTGTTAGCGTAACAGTGTTACATGCCCAACCTTTTCTAAAGTTTTCCCTGAAACATCTTTAGCGTTCAGTTTATAGGTGTACACTCCAAGCTCGCAATTTACATTTTTATAAGTTCCGTTCCAACCTCCATTCAAATCATTTGTACTGAAAATATTTACTCCCCAACGATCGAATATCAACAATTCAATCTCTGTGTAACCAGTATATTCAGGTTTAAAAATATCATTCAACAAATCGCCGTTTGGAGAAAAAGTATTGGGTATATAAAGCGTTGGCGTAACTTTTATAACGACTGAATCTTTTGCAAGGCAACCATATTCATTTGTTACAGTAGCATAATAAGTAATGCCTACAGGAACAAAAGCTGAAGCATTATTACAGATTGTACATGAAAGCATGTAATCAGGTTCCCAGGAAGAGATCGTGTCGGATGAGGAATTCATTTGTACTACCTCTCCTGAAAATACTTCTATATTATCCGGAGTAACTGTTAATGTTGGCAGCGCATACACTTTTACATCATAAGTTCCGGTTGTAACACAGGGACCGTTATAAACATTTAAAGTATATGTCAGATTTGATTTAGGATACACAAAAGGATTGTAAATATCCGTATGGTCTATTTCATTAGGAGGAGTCCAATCATATATATAGTTTCCTGTAGGACCAATTAATTGTTTCCTGTCATACAGACAAAGTGAAACAGAATAAGTGATCATAGGCACATGTGCAAAAGAATCCACGCGGATACTGTCTTTATACAAACAATTATCAGAAACCGTTGTAAGATAATACCAGCCCGGGTAAAAAGCATTAATGGACTGAGTGCTTTGTCCGCTGCTCCAGAAATAAGAAGCACAAACCTGGTTGGCAAATAATTTTATTGTATCATCAATGCAAGCATGGGTAGGATCCAATACAATTTTTGTATCGTTTTTAAAAACAAAAATTTGCGCAGAATCGTATTTAACACAACCTCCTTTTTCAACAGTTACGTGGTACAACAAATCAGCTGGTGGTGAGGTATTCGGCTGTTGAATGGAGGAGCTATTCAAATAAGACGCAGGAGTCCAGGTAAATGAACAACCAGATGGTGCTCCTAAATTCAATTGTACAGAATCCCCCATGCACATATTTTGCGTCGGAACATGGGTTAACGTCAAAGGAGGCATTACGGTAACCGTTGTATAAATCGTATCTGATATATTACAAGCATTGCTACTTTGAGAAATAAGCTGAACGGTATACACACCGGCTGCCGAATAAGTATGAGCGGGGGCAAAATTATTTGAACCAGCAGTTCCATCGCCAAAATTCCAGGAATAGCTAACACCGGTGGAACTATTGAGATTAGAAAAATTTACCGGCATAGGAGCGCAATCAGTTTGTATTACAGGAATAGGAAACAAAGGCAGGATTGATACAACTGTAATAGTTGTATAAGTAGTATCATACACTTTACAGGAGCCATTGTTTTGAGAAATAAGTTGCACGGTATAAACACCTAATGCCGAATAAGTATGGGTAGCTGAATAGCTGGTAACAGAGGTTCCGTCACCGAAATTCCAATAATAAACAGATGCAGCAGTATTGTTGGTATTTGTAAAATTAACCGCAAAAGGACTACAGCCTGTTTGTGGAGTAGTGAATGGGTTTAATTCTACTAATGGCAAAACAGTGATAGTTGTATAAGTGGTATCATAAACATTGCACGTGGCAGCATTATGAGAAATTAGTTGCACCGTGTAAACACCCACCGCTGTATAAGTATGAGCCGGGGCAAAGGCAGTAGAGTTTGCACCATCACCGAAATCCCAGGCATAATCAATTCCGTTGGCACTATTATTTGCAAAACTTATGGAGTATGGCAGGCAGCCTGTTGGGTTAGAAACTGATAATTGAGCTGCTACTAAATTGGAATTAAAAGTGAATTTTACCACGGCATTGTTACAGTTAATAGAACCATTTACGGTTGACCAGGCCGTTGGTGTGGTTGGCATATCATCGTTCCCACCACAACTTTCACATATAGCCTGATAAATAATTCCTGCTTTATCAAAACGACTCGTTCCCCCATCTACATGTTCCATGCTTTCATTCCCTCCAAAAAAAGTAGCGTATTGTAAGGAGAGAGCATCCTTATCCAAAACCATAAAATAAAAGTCTCGTCCATCCGTAACATTTAAAAAAGCATTTGTGGTAACGGGTAATCCGTAAGATGATATTGTATTTCCAAATCCTCCCCAGCCCGATAAATAAATACTGCCACAAACATCAACCATAAATGCCGATGGAACGATGTCGGGATACCCATCACCTGAACCCACAACCGTTGAAAAAAATGTGCTTGATAAACCTGCATTTAAACAATGAATAAACTGACCACTGTTAGTGTTACTGTATGTTCCAGCGGTTACAGGATATGCGCCTTCTGTTTGTCCAAATACATAAACCCGGTTTTGTTTATCAATCTGAATAAAATAAGACTGATCATAATCGACGGTTCCAATATAGGTTGAGGCCACTAAAGAGTTTCCGTTAAAAGAAAATAAACTAATAAATCCATCAATGCCGCCCTGATTACCGGCATGTAAACATCCAGTTGTAGTAGGTAAAGTGGTGCTATTAGTGCCTCCCGTTACATACAAGCGGTTTTGATTATCCAAAGCGATATTATAAATACCGTCATAAGATCCTCCACCAAAATAGCTGCTATAAATGGGTGCGGTTAAACCGGGATCAAATTTTAAAATACAGGCATCCTGTGTTCCGTTTAAAGCATTTTGATAGCAGCCTGAAGTGACTGGAAAATCAGAGGAAACAGTGCTTGCTCCTATATATACATAATTTGAATCGTCAACGATCACGCTTCCTCTCAGGTCATCAGAATAATTATAATCCAGTGGTGTAAAAAAACCATTGACACCATCATTGGCTGTGCCTCCAAAATAAGTGCTGGCAACTAAGCCTGTACCGGTTGTATTAAATTTTGTAATAATTAAATCAAAGTCGCCCGCGTTTGATGATTGAAAAACATTTGAAGTGACAGGAAAATCAAGAGAGGAAGTTCTTCCAAACACAACCAGCTGTCCTAAGTTATCTACAACTATACTCTGAGGTGATTCGCTTACACCTCCACCCAGATATGTAGAATACAACAATGAGGATCCTGTGGAATTGAACTTTGAAATAGAAATATCCTGCAAGGTATTGAAAGATACTTGAAATGCTCCGGTAGTAACAGGGTATTGCGTCCCAAAACAAATTCCGGCTGTATAAGCATTTCCCTGCACATCATAAGTAGCTGTCATTCCAAAATTATCGGATAAGGAACCAGTATAGGTTGCAAAAACCAATGTAGGATCAATGATTAACGGAAGGTCGTTGTTGTAATCACCCAGCTTAAATTTCACTAACTGATCTTCTAAAGTATATTCACATTTTACTTTTATTTTTCTTTCATTAATTATCTGATAAGCATATGGGGCTTTCTGCAGTACTCTGCCAACCGAAGTTCCCAAAACCAAATCGCCATTGCTAATTTGCAAATGATCCTGTCCCTTAAAATCCATTGTCAATTGGCTGACATCAGCTCCGGGATTCACTACAAAATCAAAACGGAAATTATTTTTATCGCTGCATGATTGCATATCTATTCCCGGATAAAGGTTATGGTAAATTATCTGTTTAAAAGACTTTACCCCGGATGCCCATTTGGAAGGATCCTTACCCCTGAAATAATTTGTAAAAAAAGAATTAGCATCCAGTTGTTGTATAGTGGAATTCAAATTACAATTCACGAATTTCATTTTAACAGAATGAAAAGTGAGACTGGTATCTGATGCGCTATTATTTCTATGATGAAATTCCTCAAAGCCATCCCCCGGATAAAACAAATAAGTGAAACCCTGTTTTTCTAGAAAGACTTTACCGCCTTTAAAATTTCCTTCGTATAAAACATGGTTATTCCACTGACCTTTATTTTGAGCAAATAAAATATAAGAAGCTTTAGGTGAAAGAGGGATTTTCAAAGAATCTTTGTTAAGCTTCCCCATTCCTAAAAAAGAAAGGAAAACAAAAAATGCTATGAATCCGGCCGCTTTAATAGTATCTCAAATATATGATAATTAAAGAGATATACAAATAAAAGACTGTAAAACACACAACAAAAAAGGCGACCACTAATTGGACGCCTTTTCTTTGTTTTTATTCTATTCCCTGTTTTTCCAGGTTACTGTTTCGTTTTCCATACAAGAAATATACTACGATACCAAGCACTCCCCAGATCATGAAAAAGTTCCAGGTGGCCGCTCTTACCTGAGTCATTAAAAAGAGATTAAAGCAAACACCTAAAGTTCCCACTAAATAAACAGCAGGTGTTCTGTAAGGTCCTTCCAATTCAGGTTTTTTGTAACGCAAGATCATAACGGCAACACATACCATGGCAAACGCTAATAAGGTTCCCATACTACACATTTCACTTACTTTATCAATTGGGGTAAATGCAGCTACTAAGGAAATAATTCCCCCTACCAGGATGGTACTCTTATAAGGTGTTTTAAAAACAGGATGTAATACTTTAAAGAATGCCGGCATTAAACCATCTTTTGCCATCCCTAAGAAAATACGTGTCTGACCTAACATCATCACTAACATAACGGAAGTTAAACCTGCGGTGGCTGCAATGGTAATAATAAATACCGCCCAGTTAATGCCAATGCCCGAGAAAGCAGAAGCTACAGGAGCTGCTTTATCTAATTCAGTATATTTTACCATACCTGTTAAAACAAGAGATACTAAAATATATAGCACTGTACAAATAATTAAAGAAGCAATAATTGCAAAGGGCACATCTTTCTTAGGATTAATGGCTTCGCCTGCCTGGGTAGAAACCGCATCAAAACCAATGTAAGCAAAGAATACAATGGTTGCTGCAGTTAATACACCTCCAAAACCAAAATTCATTTTACCGGTGGCATTTCCAAGGGCATCCAAAGCAGGAGTTTCTGCAGGAATAAACGGGGTCCAGTTTTCTGTTTTAACATAAAAAGCTCCTACAATAATTACGAATAATACAACAGCAATTTTTACAACCACAATAACATTATTAGTTTTTGCCGCTTCTTTAATTCCTTTTACTAAAATACCTGTTACAATCCATGTAATTAAGAAAGCCGGTAAATTAAAAGCGAAATTAGGCAGGTCCCATAATTCTGCCGGAAATGTTTTGTTATGTAACATCACTTTTTCAGTGGCAGTGGCCATATCGTTGCATAACCAAACCGGGAATTCGAGTCCAAATAAGTGTAATAATTTTACAAAATAACCACTCCATGCTACAGCCACTGTAGTAGCACCCATCATGTATTCTAAAATTAAATTCCAACCAATAAACCAGGCAAATAACTCACCAACGGTACCATAAGCATAAGCATAAGCAGATCCTTCAACCGGTAAAACAGAAGCAAATTCTGCATAACATAAAGATGCAAATAAACACCCTATACCTGCAATAACAAACGCCAAAGCCAGGGCCGGACCAGCATAATCATGAGCGGCAATACCCGTAAGAGTAAAAATTCCTCCGCCAATAATGGCTCCAATACCCAGGGAAGTTAATCCCCATTTGGTTAAAACACGTTTTAAATCATTTTTCTTCATATCCGCCTCAAAGGCTGATACCGGTTTTACTCTCCAAACTGACATATCTTGTATTTTAGTAGTGATTGTTATTGTAACAATCCAAATATATATAAATTTATTTAAAAACAGATAATCCATTATCTTTAGCAAATAAAAATGGTTACTGCTATTACTATACTCTTTATTATTGGTTATCTGGTAATTGCTATGGAACATAATTTCCACATCAATAAGGCAGGAACTGCTTTGTTGGTAGGTGTTACATGCTGGACCATTTATGCACTTTGTTCTTCGGGCAATGATTTTATTTCAGGATTAAGCCATCATCTTTCAGAAATTTCAGAGATCCTGTTTTTTTTATTGGGGGCAATGACGATAGTGGAACTTATTGATTCACATAATGGGTTTGATATTATTACGGATAAGATCACAACCACTAATAAACGATCTCTTCTTATCATTGTTTCCATTATCTCCTTTCTTTTATCAGCGGTACTCGATAATTTAACCACTGCCATTGTCATGGCCACTGTAGTTTCTAAATTAATTTCCGATAAGAACGACCGTTATTATTTTTTAGGTTTAGTAATCATTTCAGCTAACGCCGGCGGTTGCTTTAGTCCGATTGGTGACGTGACCACCACCATGCTTTGGGTAGCTAATAAGCTAACTCCAATAACTATTATTACGCATTTATTTATACCGAGCGTTATTTGCATGCTAGTTCCATTAGCTTTAAGCATGAAGCGAATAAAAGGACATGTGGCTGGTATGGTGCTTAAAAAAGAAAGTGAAATTTCAAAAAGGGAGCGGACTCTTATATTTTTCTTAGGCCTTGGTTGCCTTTTATTTGTTCCTGTTT
>JANPOX010000545.1:0-1884 GCA_031428235.1 Bacteroidia bacterium
GTTGTTGCCATTCAACAGGGAATTAATGTGTATGTTGAATTATTAAAGAGTTATACTAAATAATTTAAAAATTAAATCCCCGGCAGAAAAATTTCCACCAGGGATTACCAACAAACAAACACAAATTTTACCAATATTTAATTTTAGTCCACTGTCAGGCTGAGCGTTTATTATTGATTCATGCTCAATTTATTTAAGCATCTAAGATCCTGAAACAAGTTCAGGATGACCAGAAGCTGTCAGTTCGAGCGAAGTCGAGAACCTTTGCCACATCCCGACGCAGTTCGATGTGACAAATTTTAATCGGACTTAAACATATATGTAAATGGAAAAAGAAATTAATGATTCTTCTGTTTCAAAAAGGCCGTCATTAAAAAAACAGCCAACACTAAAACACAAACTACAGGCAAAACAAAATATAAATTTTCAGCAGTTGCTAAAACCACAATTTTAGTTTGAGAACTAAGTGGAGAATGAACGACTAATAAAATAAGACAAACTAAGCTGCTGATTTTATTATTTTTCGGAAAGGAATTTAAAGTTTTCATAATTATGATTGTATTAAAAATTAGATTGAGATTCAATTCTGATTAATTATACAATCATTGAAAAATAAAGGTTGGGACCAATTGGCAACTGGTTGGTTTTTGCCAATAAGTGGTAGACTTTTATATTAAAATCGGAAAATAAAAAAACCTGCCGGTACATCCCAACAGGTTTTAGAATAAATGTATTATAAATACCTATTGAAGAATCAACGGCTTTCTATCAATGAATCCACCACCAATTAAATCATCACCTTCATAAATAACAGCGCTTTGCCCGGGAGCTATACCTGTGGCCGATTCATGGAACACGATATTTAATTTATCATCGTTTACATTGATCGTACTCATTCTGCCAGCATCCTTGTAACGGATCTTCGTTAAGGCAACATAATCCTGCGGTAATGATTCATATTTTACTAAATTAAAATCACGCACATTAATTTCCATTTCTTTGAGATCTTCAAGATCACCAAGAATCACTGTATTAGTTTCCGGAATAATTTCCTTTACAAAAACAGGATCTCCCATGGCCAAATCAAGGCCTTTTCGCTGACCTATTGTGTAGAAAGGGTATCCACGATGGATGCCCACTTTTTTTCCTTTAAAAATATAATCTCCACCTTCAACACTTGCCTCTAAATTTGGCAAACGGTGTTTTAAAAACGATCTGTAATCATTATCAGGCACAAAACAAATATCATAGCTCTCGCTTTTATTTGCCAGGTCGATAAAACCTGCATCTTTTGCCATTTGCTTGATAGCCGGTTTTTTATATCCACCCAAAGGAAACATTGTTCTTTGTAAACTCTCCTGTCCCAATCCCCAAAGTACATAAGTCTGATCCTTGGTTTGATCAATTCCTTTAAAAATTACTTTACGATTATTTTCTTCCCTTAATTGTGCGTAATGTCCGGTAGCTATAAACTCACAATCCAACATATCAGCACGTTTTAATAATGCTTCCCACTTAATGTGAGTATTACATAACACGCAAGGGTTTGGAGTTCGGCCTGCCAGATATTCCTCTACAAAATTATTAATGATATGATCTCCAAATTCAGCACGTATATCCAAAATATAATGCGGAAATCCAAAGGTAACGGCCATTGAACGAGCATCATTGATACTATCCAAACTGCAACAACCTGTTTCCTTTTTGCTACTTCCTGAAGTTTCATAGTCCCATGTTTTCATGGTTATCCCAATCACTTCGTATCCTTCCTCATGCAACATCATAGCAGCCACCGAACTGTCGATGCCTCCACTCATGGCTACTAATACTTTTCCTTTTTTACTCATTTTATTTTTTCGCTCCTTTTCCTGAAACTTTAGTGCC
>JANPOX010000546.1:0-1884 GCA_031428235.1 Bacteroidia bacterium
TAAAATCTAAAAAATACTCACTAAATTGGCATACAACTGGATTGGACTTCACGATAACTTGGTTTTTGTTTGGTAGCAAACAAGTTACGGAAGTCTAACCAGTTTGTTAACCATTTTTTGCCCTGTATGTCCAGTAGTAAAGGAAGTTTGCCCCAAATTTAAGTGACTCCCCGATACTTAGCACCTTCATCAAGATTTGCTACTTTTACTAAATGCGGATAAATGTCCATACGAAGATTTTTAACAAAGATGGGTAAGGGATAGTTGCCGTATTTGTATTCGCCAAAACCAAATTTATACTGTGCCATGTTGATAAAACGATAAATTGGCTCATCGTACAGACCAATTAAATCTATGCGTTCTTGAGGTGAAAGTATAGACTTTAGCGTTACAAAACCCTTTTCAGCTAATTCACTTTAGGCATTTTGCCAATGTACATTTTCGACCATTATTTTCTTGAGTTTGATTAAACATTTACCTTATGTACGGAGCGAAGGTAGTGGTCTGGCATAGATTTTTTTATATAAGTCTTGTTATAATTATCACCTAACGAAATGTTGCTTTTTAACCCTCAATTTTACCGTTTATGTTTATATTTTCTTCGTATTTAATACACTATAACTACATAAACCATGAGCACAACAAATACAAAACAATATGAAAATGGTCTTTTTTGTGTAATGATAATACCAATTATAATTTTTTATCAATATATTTTTAATCATTCCATAAACGTCCCCTATCTTGATGATTTTCAGATACTTAATACCATTGTTAGAGTACAATACGAACCACATAATTGGTGGAAAATTTTAACGGAAAATTTTAATGGACATCGCTTTGGTGAAATAAAATTATTACTTTGGTTAGATTACTTAATTGAAGGACAAGTTAATTTTAAAACCCTTTGCATTGTTGGTTCATTTTTCTTGTTGGGTTTTTGGTATTTCTGCCTAAGAATAATGAGAGAAAACTATATTCATATTTTCTATTTCATTCCTTTTACTTTCATCCTTTTTCAACCAATTTTCCATCGCAATATCTTCTGGATGTTGAGTTGTTTACAGTACCAACAATCCATTTTCTTTACCATTGCAGCCTATTATTTTTTAGCAAAGTTTTCCACCAAATCGTTTATTATTTCGGTTATTTTAGGGATTGTTCACACGCAAATTAATGGAAATGCTTTCTACGTTTTCATGCTTGGAGCCTTAATTCCACTTTATCAAGAACGTTATAAATTGACTACCATTTATTGTGTAATTGGGTTAATTCTCGGTGGGTTATTTTACCTTAATATGCCTACCGTTGTGGGATTAGCGGGTTATTCTTTTCAAGATTTATTAATCACAGAACCTAAAATTATTTTGGGTGCTTTGAGTGGTTTTCTGGGCGGGTCAGTGGAACAATTTACTTCTAAACACAGCATCATTGCCGCTTTTGGATTCTCATTAGCCATCATCATAGGTTTATTTATGTCCACTTTTATCTTCTTAATTTTCAAGCACTTAGTTTATAAAACTGTTTCAAAGAATGATAAAAACGAAGACATTTTATTGAAATATCATAATCTTTTTCGTCAGCGTATCATTATGGTTTTAATGGCTGTTTCGCTTTTATTGACTGCCATGGGAGTTGCCATTTCAAGGGGTATTTTTTTCAAAGAATTAATGTTAGTTGATAGATATTTACTATATTCGGTGGTCAGTATTGGCGTAGTTTATTTATTATTCATCATGTTTACTGAGGGCAAAATTCGTCAAGCTATTGGCATCATTGCCTTACCTTTGAGCTTAATTTTCTGTTTACACTCCTATTACAAAGCCATTCCCCAAGTTCTATATTATGAACGGTCGCACGAAGCTGACATCTATGATTTAAAAC
>JANPOX010000547.1:0-4522 GCA_031428235.1 Bacteroidia bacterium
GGTGCCACCCACAATATTGGCTACTGCAAATATTTCATACACCTCTTCAGTAGAGCAACCTTGTTCGTGACATTTTAGTAAATGGTATTTAATGCAATCATCGCAACGCAGCACCATACTTGCTACTAAGCCAAGCATTTCTTTTGTTTTTACATTTAAAGCGCCGTCCGAATAAGTCTGTGTATCTAAATTAAATAAACGTTTGATCACTAAGTTATCTTTACCTAAAATAACCTCGTTCATTTTTGCACGATAGTCGTTGAATTCTTTAACCGGTGTTGACATATTAATTCAGTTTATTTTTTTTAATAACGTAGGCGCTTACAAAAATACTGATCTCATATAATAGGTACATAGGAACAGCAACTATCATTTGTGAAGTCACATCTGGTGAAGGAGTTATCACAGCCGCAGCGATGAGGATAATGACCACGGCATATTTGCGATACTTGCGCATGAACTCAGGAGTCAACAATCCCAAGCGCGTTAAAAAATAAACCAATACAGGTAACTCAAAAACAACGCCAGAGACTAACACCATGGTAGATATTAAAGAGATATAATCATCCAACGTATTATTGGTTTGTACAATGCCGCTATCTGACAATTGATAATTGATTAAAAAGTTATACGACATTGGGAACAATAAAAAGTAACCAAAGAAAATACCAATCAGAAAAAGAAGGGAAGCAACAATCACAAACCATTTTGCAGGTTGTGACTCTGAATTTTTTAAAGCGGGTTTGATGAACTTCCATATTTCATAAAGCACATACGGGAACGCTAAAATAATTCCACCCAACAAGGCAATCCACATGTGTGTGAAAAATTGTTCTGAAGCTGAGAGGGTTTGAAGATGCGGATCTTTAACGGTCATACACATGACATCTCCTGCGCCAATTTTGTAACCTAAAGAACACAGTGCTCTGTAAGAAATAAAGTTTTGTTTTAATGGCCCAAAAATTATTGTATCGAATAAAAAATTATTGAAACAGAAAAGTCCGACTGCGAAAACGAAAATAGCAATAGCGCTTCGAACCAAATGCCATCTCAATGCATCAAGGTGCTGCATAAAAGACATTTGCATGGATACTTCTTCCGGATTGTTATCTGCCATAATTCGTGGCAAATTTAAGCATTATTACGGGTATTTTTTTGAATTATTTGCCCAGTAATTTCTTTGCTTCAGGAAAGATCAATGTTTCCCAAATGGCATATTCCTTAGCGGAAGGATGTAAGCCATCTGCGGCAACTAAATCCTGATTATTTTTCATTTGTTGAGACACAGGAAAAATATCTACACAGACCAGGCCTCTTTTTTTTGCTTCAGATTTTATGATGTTATTAAATTCAGAAATACCATTAGAAATATTTCTTCCGCTGCCATATAATTTTCCTTGTGGTGTGACGCCAAAATCGGGAATGGTAATCAGGAGCAAATGATTTTTGTTGCTTAGTTTTTTTTGTATTTCATCAATACAATAATTTAAGTTCTTATGATAGGTTTCTATATCCTCTTGTCTAACCCAATCATTTACACCTATCAATAACGTGGCGAAGTCTATTTTTTTTAGTAGTGGTAATTCATTATCAATAACATTTTGAGTACTGAAACCATTTTTTGATGGATTACTTATCAATTCTGTTTTAATTCCTGACTCAGTTAAATGTTTGGAAAGAATGGTTGGCCAATGCTCATTGGAGTTTGATGTTCCAGTGCAAATCGTATAGGAATCGCCAAAGGCAATATAACTGATGGCTTTTTTTGACTCTTGTTTCTCAGGAACGAACAACATTAGTATCAAAATTATGATTGACAGTATCTTCATGTTAATTATGTACGATAAATAGTATAAAAGAGATTAAAGTTTAATTCCTTGATTTTAAAATGTCGATAACGTCTTTTAAAGTACAGTTTTTAGCCTGCAATAAAATTAAATAGTGATAAAGTAAATCAGCGGCTTCGCCTTTAAATAAATCATCATTATTGTCTTTTGCCTCAATTACAACTTCTACGGCCTCTTCACCTACTTTTTGTGCAATTTTATTGATACCTTTTACAAATAAGGAGGAGGTGTAAGAGTTATCGGTTGGATTGTTTTTTCTGTCTCTGATAATGGATTCTAGCTCAGTTAAAAAATTTGCAGATACATTTTTTTCATTAAAACAAGTATCTGAACCAGTGTGACATGTTGGCCCGGAAGGCGAAACCTTTATTAAGATTGTATCATTATCACAGTCAATCAATAGATCGTCGACATTTAAAAAATTTCCGCTCTCTTCTCCTTTTGTCCATAGGCGGTTTTTTGATCGCGAGAAAAAAGTAACACGATTTTCTATCTGTGTTTTTTCAAATGCTTCCTGATTCATATAGCCAAGCATTAAAACAACATTAGTAATATTGTCTTGAATAATAACAGGGATTAGTCCGTCAGGTGATTTTGTAAAGTTTGGTTTCATAGATTTTTTGTTTTTTCAACACAGAGGTTAAGAGTTCGCCGAGCTTTTTAATTATTTTCTTCGTGTACTTTGTTTCTCCATAACTCTGTGTTTGAGTTCTTAATTTCTTATTTCTATATTATTTGATTTTAAATAGGATTTTAATTCTGGTATAGCTATTTCTTTATAATGAAAAACACTGGCGGCTAAAGCGGCATCTGCTTTCCCTAATTTAAATACATCACTAAAATGTTCCTTTGTTCCTGCCCCACCACTAGCGATGACTGGCACATTTACCGCTTCCGAAATGTGTTTCGTGATATCGATTGCAAACCCATTTTTTGTACCGTCGTTAGTCATGGAGGTTAATAATATTTCACCGGCTCCTAAAGCAACGGCTTGCTTTGCCCATTCAATTGCCTTTAAATCTGTTTTAACTCTTCCACCATTTAAATACACAAACCAATCATTGTCTTCAAATTTAGTATCAATAGCTAATACTATACATTGACTCCCAAACTGATTTGCTAAGTCTTTAATGAGTTGTGGATTTTTAATTGCCGAAGAGTTAATGGATATTTTATCGGCTCCTGCTTTCAACAAGGCCGATACATCTTCAATGGAACTAATCCCGCCACCGACTGTAAATGGAATATTAATATGTTTAGCAATGCGGGTGACTAATTCCGATAATGTTTTTCTTTTTTCGTTGGTGGCAGTAATATCTAAAAACATTAATTCATCAGCGCCTTGTTTTGCATATTCAATAGCTAATTCTACCGGGTCGCCGGCATCTCTGATGTTTTCAAAGTTAATGCCTTTTACGGTTCTGCCATCTTTAATATCGAGGCAAGGTATGATTCTCTTAGTTATCATAATATGAATTGTTTTAACTCGTCCAACGTAATTCTGTTTTCGTAGAATGCTTTACCTACAATTGCTCCCGAACATCCAATTTGTTTTAGCTCGTTTAAGTCTGCTGCATTTGATACTCCACCGCTTGCGATTAAATTTATGCCAGGGAATTTGGCGATTAAATTTTTATATAAATCAACGGATGGACCTTGCAATAACCCATCTTTTGAAATATCGGTACAGAAGATTTGTTGAATACCTTCAGTTAAATTTTCTTCAATAAAATCATAAATAGAAATGTTAGTAGTTTCCAACCAACCACCAACAGCTATTTTTTCATTTTTGACGTCTGCTCCTAAAAACACTTTTTCGGGCCCATATTTTTTTATCCAAGAAAAGAATAAAGTTTTATTTTTTACGGCAATACTTCCAACAGTTGCTAAATTCGCGCCGTAATTAAAAACGGTTTCCATATCGTCATCTGTTTTAATCCCTCCGCCAAAATCAATTGAAAGACTAGTTTTACTGGCTATTTTCTCTAATACTTTGTAGTTAACTACTTTGCCTAGTTTAGCGCCATCCAAATCTACTAAGTGCAAACGGGTAATGCCAATGCTTTCAAACTCTAAGGCAACCTCTAAAGGATTCTCATTATAAATAGTTTTTTGTGCGTAGTCACCTTGTGTTAAGCGTACGCATTTGCCATCTATGATATCTATTGCGGGAATAATTTCCATGGCTTATAGTTTTATAAAATTTTCTAATATACGTTGCCCTGAGTCACTTGATTTTTCAGGATGAAACTGTGTTGCATAAAAATTATTTTTATGAAGAGAGGAACTGTATTCTAAACCACAATTGGTTTTGGCAATTGTATGTTCGCATAGTTCGACATAATAGCTATGAACAAAGTATTGGTATTCATTTTCTTTAATGTTTTGGTATAAATTTGTTTTTAAATCATAAATCGTGTTCCATCCAATTTGCGGCACTTTAATGTTTTTCAAATTTGCGGGAAATAGTTTTACTTTAGAATCAAATATTCCTAAACAGTTTGTGTTTCCTTCTTCTGAATGTTGACACATCAATTGCATGCCCAAACATATTCCTAATACAGGCTGTGTTAAAGCGGTAATTACTTTATCAAGTTTTCGTTCTCGCAAATAATTCATCGCAGAACTTGCTTCACCAACTCCCGGAAAAATGACTTTATCGGATTTTTTTAAAA
>JANPOX010000548.1:0-1915 GCA_031428235.1 Bacteroidia bacterium
GGCTGTTTTGTTAATAAGAAGTTAAACATGGCTTTAAAAAGTTAATCTTTGTTAAGATGGAACGGTATTTTAAACTAAAAAAAGTAATATTTCGTATTTATATTAATCTTATAAATGTGAAATACAGTATTCCTTTCAAAATGTTTGATACGGAAATTCATTTTAACCCAATAAAATTATGAAAAAGATAATAATGATTATTTCAGCAGCGTGGTTGATGCTCGCTTGTAGTGACAATTCCAAAAAGGAAATCCAACAAGCCAAAACAATGGCAATTGATTCTATGAAAGTGCAATCTCGAATTAAAGAAGCCAAACAAGAGGTAATTGATTCAATGAGAATGCAAGCACAGGTTGAAACAGCAAAACAATTTACTCGTGATTCGTTGAAAGATGTTAGGAAACCAACAGTGTATGTTGGAAAGAAATATAACAGTTCGCAAGCAGAAAGTTATGTAGCTAAAAATCCTAATAACGAAGCATATTCAACACTTCCTTCTGATGCACCAATTTATAAACCAGTACCCGTAAAAAAGAAGCGTAGAATTAGTCGCCCAGTTCAAGGTGCTATTATTGGTGCAGGTGTTGGAGCGGTCTCAGGGGCAATTATAAATAAAAGCAATCGTGGAAAAGGTGCTGTGATTGGTGGAATAATTGGGGCAGGCGTTGGAGCAGGTACAGGAGTAATTATTGATAATAAACAGAAAAAGAAAGGAAATTATTAATTTCCTAAATTCTTAATCATAGAAAAACCGTTCAAATATTGAACGGTTTTTCTATGCTATTTACTTAATAATAAATAATTAAATGTTACCGATTGGAAAGCTAACACCAAGGTTTACGCCAAAAGCTCTGTTTGCAACGTCAACATTTGGTGCTTGCTTAACATCAGTTAATCCCAAGCCATAACGAGCATCAAAGTTTAACCAAATCCTGTCAGCCAAAGCATAGTTAAATCCGCCTCCGAAAGTAACCCCAAAATCTGCACTTTTATAGAAAGCTCCATTTGAATTTAAGTTGTCACCTTTATTATTTTTAGCATTTAACAGAAAATTTACATGGGGTCCGACAAACAATTTTGGTCTGAAAGAACCCACTGAATTATCGCCTGATAAATAATAGGTTAATAATACAGGTACTTGCAAATAGTTTAGATTAATTGCATCATTGGAAGCGGATAACTTAGCTCCTAATTGATTGTACAATATCTGTACCCCAACACCAAACCATTTCTTGCTACTATAGTTAAAGAATCCCCCTGCTACAAGACCCGTTTTCGACCTTGTATCTTCCTTCCCAGATAAATTTGATACACTCAAGCCCGCCATTGGACCAAAAGATAAGTTTTGAGCGGAAACTAAATTTCCAGCTAAAAGCAGCAATACGACGAATTTTAAAGTATTTTGTTTCATTATGTGTTTTTGTGATTTTGATAGTTTGTTTAATCACACAAAAGAACATTAAAATATCATTCCATAACGTTTAAAGAAAGTTCTTAAATTAAAAGAAAAAGAAAAAAATCACTAACCTTTTGGTTATCAGTAGGTACTTATTCTCATATATAAATTTACTTGTAAGCTAAAAAACAAGTAAAATTCCCCAATATTCCCCAATATTCTACAACAATTAGTTAAATTATTTTACCGAATTTAACAACCATCCTGTAATACTAAATCGTTCAGAAAAGGCTTCTGTGACCTCGTGGTCTAATTTTTCACTTTCAAAACATACCATTCTACCCGCCAATGGAGCAATTTTAACTGCTGTTTCGAGATTATTTTTATTGGTATAAATAATCAAGTTACCTCCATTTTCTGAAACCCAGTTAGTATTTAGATAATAAATCACTGATAAAATTCTCCCCTTTTTTGCTTGAAAAGTATCTCGGTGGCGACGATAAAATTTTCCAACACCAT
>JANPOX010000549.1:0-1602 GCA_031428235.1 Bacteroidia bacterium
CGCTCTGAAAAACAATTAATGAATTAACATTTTATTAATATTGGTTAATCCCCCACTTTTACCCTAATCCCCTCACTATGGCTTGTAAATTCAGGAGCATACATACATTGAATCGTGGTAATGCCATTACTGAAATCTCCGGAATGATTTACGACCAATGGATATTCAAAAACATAGGTTCCTTTGTTTAAGTATGAGAAGAAAAAGTTTGTTGCTGCATCTCTTGTACTTTCATAATAACCCAATCCGTCCTGGTATTTATAACCGCTCATAACATTGGTCGGCTCAAATCCGGAAGCACGCATATCTTTCATATGTACATAACTCATATCACGGTCAACTCTTAATTCGATCCTAACTTTTATTTTATCTCCTAGTTTTAATTTAGTTGTTGAAGTAATAGGTTCAATGACTGGTCCGCTGGCCGTATTTTTTTGAAGGAACAATTGTTTTTTAATTTTTAAAGGTGTTTCATGTGGAGTAATCTTATCCAGTTGCTCAAAATATTGCCAGTACATAGCGCCATAACTCACGCCAACATCTTTTTTCTCTACTTTAATTTTTCCCATTGTAGAGGGTTTGATATCAGAACCATTCCACACTTTTTTAAAGTAGCCTGTTCCGGGTTCCGCATTTAATGACTTATCATTTTTAGGATCCAGTTTAATATCTCCAATCGTAATTTCCACGTTTGGTTCAGTTGCGAGCCAATCTGTCCCTTTTAATAGTAAGGCATACACGGCATCCGTTGTAGAACGTGTAGTTCCCCAGTGCTGTGTTTGCTTACTTTTCACCAGCCATGTTTTCAAATCATCTACTGACCTTGTATCATTATTTATTTCATCAAATGCTTCGATCATTAAGGCCTGCATTTCAATTGGAGCTTCATACCATGAGTAACCATAATTCTCTTTCCAGTACATTCCCATTTCTTCACTGTTGATACTGTTCTCTTTTAAAGATTTTAAAATGTCTTTAGGAAGTTTTGTATCGTTATACCGGTGTAAACTCAAAGCAATCATGCCTTGCATGTAACGACTATTCTGAAGCCAGTAGGCTTGCTCCTGTTTCTTATAATAGTCAAAATGCTCTTTATTTCTGTTATCCAGATTGATATCTTTAAAATTGCTGCGCATATATAAATACTGGATCGCCATATAACTTAAATGGTTTTCTGTTTTATATTTCGGGTTATTTTTTTTTGTCCATTCATATTCCTCACGCATCCTGTTGTCGCAGTAGCTCACCGCTTTTGTGATCATGTTCCAGACTTCACTATTTTCCCTTGCTTGAATAACACCTAGTTTATCTAAATGAGAAAACCCGGTGATAATGTGTTGGGTTATGTACCAGTCATCGGGGCCGCCGTCAAACCATACAAATCCACCATTTGATGATTGCTTTTTTAATAATTTTTTGAAAGCAAGAGTTTGTTCATTACCCATTTTATTTAAGTCGAATAATAAACCTACGCGTTTTTTATTTTCACTTTCACTTTTAGATTGTAATACCCAGGGAGTTTCTTCCAATACAACCGCTTTTAACTCCTGGTTCTTTTCAAGATTGGATAAAAAAGCATCAGGACTTGAACTTTTCCAAGCA
>JANPOX010000550.1:0-3709 GCA_031428235.1 Bacteroidia bacterium
CCACTCTCAGCGCTCATCCCGGCTCCACTAAAAACGACTATTTTCTTTTTCTGCATTATTTGAGGTAAAAATAAACTTTAAACAATCTACAAACAAGTGTAAATTATCTTTTAGCTTATCCTAAATTTACAAAAAAAACAACCACTATGAAATTTTTTATTGATACAGCGAATTTAGCGCAGATTAAAGAAGCACAAGACCTTGGCGTTTTAGACGGCGTAACAACAAACCCATCCTTAATGGCTAAAGAAGGCATTAAAGGACAGGATAATATTATGAAACATTATGTAGACATCTGCAACATCACAACAGGCGATGTGAGCGCAGAAGTTATTGCTACAGATTTTGATGGCATGGTACGTGAAGGTGAAATGTTGGCAGATCTTCATCCACGCATTGTCGTGAAAATCCCGATGATCAAAGAAGGTTTAAAAGCCATTAAATATTTCAGCGATAAAGGCATTAAAACAAATTGTACTCTTGTATTCTCTGCTGGGCAAGCCTTATTAGCGGCTAAAGCAGGAGCTTCTTATGTGTCACCATTTGTTGGCCGTTTAGATGATATCAGCCAGGATGGTATGGACCTGATTGATGATATCAGAACCATCTATGATAACTACGGTTACGAAACAGAAATTTTAGCAGCTTCCATCCGTCATCCTTTGCATATTGTGCAATGTGCTAAATTGGCAGCTGATGTGATTACTGCTCCTTTAAGTGCGATTACTGCTTTATTGAACCATCCTTTAACGGATAAAGGTTTGGCGCAGTTCTTAGCAGATGCGAAAAAATAGTTTCCAAATTAACTTTACAAAAGAGCCTTCACTATTTTTAGCGAAGGCTCTTTTTTTATTTCTGAATAACCAGTTTTCGATTAACCTGATCCTTACCTAAGGAAATCTGTAAAATATAAATACCATTTGAAAGATTTTGTGCATTAATGCTAAATTCATTTTCCGTCTGAAAACGGTCGTACACTTTATTACCCAGCTGATCAATCAGCAAAATATGCTTAGCATCTTTATTGATACTGTTTTTAATGTTAACGTAAATAAAATCTACAACTGGATTATTAATGGCAATATATGTTTCAGTATTTGTTTTTTTGATGTTAGTTACATAATCACAGGCCACTGTGGATGACTGCAAGCTGATTTGATTATCTGAAAAGCATCTAAATGAAACTGGCCCAACATCAGTGACATCTGTACAATTATAACCCGTTATAAATTCCATTTGATGTCTGGTGCCAATTCTTTCAAATAATGTATCAACGCCTGTTTGAGGCAGAGACATTAGCGGTGCATTATAAGAATAGTTTTCATAGTAAATTGTTTTATAATTCAAAGTTTGTCCTTGAATAACCATTAAACCACTACCTGTAATTTCGATATATGATTGCGCACAAGCCTGTCCTCCTGATGGATTAGAACGCCATTTTGCGCCTAATGCACCGGTAAAATTATATAAAGTATCATATTGAGGCGCACTTAGCGTTCCGTTATTTTTAAAAACAATTCCATTTTGTTCGTAGGTATAAATATAATCGGAAAAATCAAAAGATCCAGCCATACCTACACCATGTAATTCATGCTTGATTTTATTACAAAGATTAGCTCCAACAAGTGTGTCATACAAATACGTATACTTTGTATAACCACTACCGGGGTACATTGTAGAATAATACCATGTTGAACCAGGTGTACACCAACTTTGGGCACGAACCTGAAAAATAATAACTGTAAATAACAGAATGTAAAGTTTTTTCATACGTATAGAATTAAGCGTTACTCTAAAGTACAACTTATAACTTATAATAAACCACTTTCTTGGTATCAAAAAACTCTTCTTCGAAGTAATCTTTTAGATCATAAAAAACAGCTTTGTCATAATGATTTCCAAACTCTTCACGCAGATCGCCACCTTTCAGATATAAAATACCATTAGGCAAATCATTGAAATTATCCTTCAGTATTTTTTTTGAAACCCAGTTATAAAATTCCGGAAAAGCAGTTACGGCGCGGCTCACAATGAAATGAAATTTATCTTTTATTTTTTCGGCGCGTTCATGTTCAGCAAAAAGATTTGTTAAACCTATGCCGGCAGCAACTTCATTTACCACTTTTATTTTTTTTCCAATGGAATCCACTAAATGGAAATTTGCCTCTGGAAATAAAATCGCTAATGGAATACCAGGAAACCCTCCGCCACATCCAACATCTAAAATTTTAGTTCCGGGTTTAAACTTCATGACTTTCGCAATTCCTAAGGAATGTAATACATGACGTTCGTATAATAAATCACTGTCTTTTCGGGAGATAACATTAATTTGTGCATTCCAGTGCATATACAAATCATACAACTGCTCAAACTGTTGTTTCTGATGCGCTGTAATTTCAGGGAAATATTTAAGGATGATATCTGGTTTCACGAAAAAAAATAAAATTTTAATGTCAGTTCGAGCGGAGTCCAGAACCTTTTAAATCTCGCTGCCCTTCGACTCCGCTCAGGATGACAGCTCGATGCAACAAAAACTACATTTTACTTTCCTGATTCTTTAGGATATTGTGTAAAAACTCACGGGCTCTGAACAATTGCGCTTTTACTGTACCAACAGGCAATTCAAGCTTTACGGCAATTTCATCGTAGCTCAATTCTTCATAATAACGCATTTTCACTAACTCTTTATAACGTGGCTTTAGTTTTTCAACTACCTCACGCAGCATTTCCACCTTTTGCTTTTTTATAATATGTTCTTCCGGATCTAAGGTTGGCGAAATAATATTTTTTGAAAACTCTTGCCCTTCATCATTTTCAAGTTTGGTATCTAAAGATAATGCTGTGTTCTTTTTTTTATTCCTTAAAAAATCAATGGCATTATTAGAAGCAATCTTAAACAACCATGTACTGAAAGCATAGGTCGGTGTATATTGCTCCAGTCTTTTAAAAGCACGCCCAAATGCTTCAATAGTTAAATCATCTGCATCATCTTTATTATTGCACATACGCAACATAGTAAAGTAAACAGATTCACGGTAGCGGTGCAATAATTCAGCATAAGCTTTTTGATCGCCTTTATGCAAGGCACGCTGAATAAGCTTATAGTCATAAACTGCTTTGGTTGTAAGATTTTCCGTCGGGTCTAACTCTTCCATTTGTTTGGCTTATGAAATAATTTATTGATGTGAAATATCGGGTACACAATTAATAAAACGACCTCATAAAAAAAAGATAAAGCCCAAAGGTCTGCTTCGTTCATTTTCTTAGATGTCTTTTTAAAGATAGCCATTTGAACGCAAATTTTTAATATAAAACCAACTAAAGCCGAAATAACTGTTGTTTTATATAATAAAACGGCAATAAATAAAAAATGAAAGAGGTATTGTAATACATAACCGATCATGATCTTTGTTTTGCTCCCAGAATTATAATGCGGAGCTGTTGTTAAATGTCTTTGTTTTTGGCGTTTCCAGTCAGCAAAAGTAGTTTTTGCCAAAGAATAAGTAATGGCATTTGTAGAAACTGCCACGTTCGTATTCTCACGTGTACATGCCTGGTTAATAAACAAATCATCATCTCCGGAAGTAATGTGGTAATGTTTAGAGAAACCTTTTTCTTTATAAAATAACTCTTTTTTATAGGCTAAATTTCTTCCAACTCCCATATAACCTTTACCTTTTATAGCAGCCGACAAATAATTTGCAGCAAT
>JANPOX010000551.1:0-2464 GCA_031428235.1 Bacteroidia bacterium
TATTCTACAGTCTAAAGAATTTTTATGGGCCGATAATGTTTCGTTTGTGGCGGATTCTCCGGATAAAAATATAAAAAGGGAGGAGCGAAAAGGAAGCGCTTGCTCTGATACATTAATGGCTCTGTTGAAGCAAGCTAAAATTTCTATAGATATTGATAGTCCTTATTTCATTACTATGGATGAAGAAAAGGAAATGTTGCGGGAAGCAGTTAAAAGAGGCGTTAAAATAAGAATATTAACAAACAGTTTGTGCTCAACAGATAATGAAAATGCGTTTGGTGGCTATCAAAGAGACCGTAAAGAAAAACTTGAAACAGGCATTGACATTTATGAATTTAAGCCTAATGCTAGTGTCAGGGAAAAACTCATGTCGCCTGAAGGTATTGCTGCATTGGGACATAAATCGGTTTATGGGTTTCATCCAAAAGCCATGGTTATTGATAATAAAATATCAGTTATTGGAACCTATAATTTTGACCCTCGCAGCGCTGATTTAAATACAGAATGTGTTATGATCGTTAGATCACCTGAATTTGCAAAAATTTTATTGAAGCATGTTGAAGTTGGATTGTTACCAGAAAATTCATGGCATATAACTAAAGATTTTAACCCTGATTCCAAAGCTACGATTCGGCAAAAATGGCAAGTGTTTTCGCGAAGAATATTTCCAAAAAGTAAATTATAGTTTTTGTTTTTGGAATTTGATCTATTCAAAAAAATCATCCGAAAAATTCATCAGGTAAACTTTTTCACTGGCCCTTGTAAAAGCAGTGTATAACCATCTGATGTATTCCACATTCAGCATTTCTTTAGTTAAATAACCCTGGTCAATGAACACACACGGCCATTGTCCACCCTGCGCTTTATGACATGTCACTGAATAATTAAATTTTACCTGCAAAGCATTAAAATAGGGACTCTTTTTTAAATAGGCCATTCTTAAACCCTTTATAGGCTGGTCAGCAACATCTTCCATAACTGCCTCGAATAAGTGCTGTTGCTGTTCCTTTGTTAAAGCAGGCGTATCAGTACTAACAGAATCCAATAACAGATTCAAAGTAAGTTCAGGAGCGTTGGGGTAATCACATAATTCAACAATGCATTCCGCGAAATTGAATCCGTATAATTCTTTTCTTCCGGTAATTTTTTTTATTTGTAAACTGTCGCCATTGGCTATAAAACCGGCATCTGATTTTTCATCTAACCAAAAATAATTATTTTTCACAACCATCATCAGGTCGCCACCGCACAGGTCATCATCCATGTAACGAATTCTTTGTCGCACTGCCTGGTTGAATTGGTTTGCGCGCTTATTACTTCTTGTTACAATTAGTACATCATTAAAACCATACTTACTGTAGGCATTATTTAAAGCATCTTCCAGGTCTTCTCCACTCAATCGCACCACATCCGGAAACGTTTTTATCTTCGGAAAATCATTTTCGAAATTAAGAATGCATTCTCTTAAATGAGTCGCATTCAACAAAATTCCGCTTGCATCCTGTTGTCGAGCCACTTGTTTTAACTCAATATGTTTAATGTTTAAGTGATAAGCTGCTTTTAAATACTCAATATTCAGGGCTGGGCTATCATTGCTTCCTACGGGTGGTAACTGAGCTGTATCACCTACTAAAATCAATTTACAGTTATCGCCTGAATACACATATTCAAATAAACTTTCCAATAAGCTTGCATAAACTGATTCAGAATTGGGATTATCTAAACCTATCATCGAAGCTTCATCTACAATAAAAACAGTATTTCGGTGTAAATTTTCTCCTAAAGTAAATTGTACCCCACCATCATGTGTTGGTGTCTTGCGGAATATTTTTTTATGAATAGTTTGCGCTTGTTTTTGAGAATAAGTTGACAATACTTTTGCAGCTCTTCCTGTTGGAGCTAGTAATACACTTTTCCATTTAAATGAAGGCAAGGTTTTAGAAAGAGCTGCCACCATATTGGTTTTACCTGTTCCGGCATATCCTTTAATCACCATAATTTCACGTTCATTGGTGCTTGAAATAAATTCCGAGAGTAAACTAATTAAATTACTTTGGTCAGCTGTTGGTGTGAAATTCAGATAGCTCAGAAATATGGAAACAAAAGATGAGCTATTCATTTAGGTTTAAGATGTAAGAGATAATTAAAAATCGAAGTTCGGACATTTGGCAACATTGTGTTTGCCTTTATCAGCGCCCATGCTAACAAACATTGGTGTTACGCCAATCATAAATTCCAATGAATTTGTAGCAGTAGAATTTATACGGTTGATTGAATAATCATAAGCAAAACCTGCCGTCACATTTTTCCAAAACCTGACTTGAAAAATACCTGAAATAAAATCTTTATTACGGATCGTAGCACCTAGTCCAATTCTTTTACGGTAATAAGCCATTACATTTAATTCCATACTGGGAATATGAGTAAAGGATGAATGAATATTAACGGCAGGAACAACTGTTAT
>JANPOX010000552.1:0-1867 GCA_031428235.1 Bacteroidia bacterium
TAACAGAAAATTTAACTTACGAAGATCCGATCAAAAAAGTAGAGATGCTTGCAGTACCTCAGGATGAATTCAGAGTAACTGTAATGGTGGATTATGGAAGCGAAGTGTTAGGAACGCAACATGCCTCGATGTACGATATTAGCCAGTTTAAAAAGGAGATTGCACCTTGCCGTACTTTCGTATTTTTAAGAGAATTGGAAACTTTATTGGAACATAACCTGATCAAAGGCGGTGATATGGATAACGCTATTGTTTTAGTAGACAGCGATCTTCCTGAAGAAAAATTAAACCATTTACGTAAAGTATTTAATAAACCGGATGTTGAAGTTAAAGGACGTGGCGTATTGAATAATACCAAACTTCGTTTCTTTAATGAACCTGCGCGTCATAAATTACTGGATATTGTTGGCGATTTAGCATTGGTTGGAAAACCAATGAAGATACATGTATTAGCTGCTCTTCCGGGACATGCAGGTAATGTTGCTTTTGCAAAAAAATTAAAAGGATTAGCTAAGATCCAGAAATCAGAAAAAGATTATCCGAAAATTGATTGGAACAAGCCTCCATTGATGAACACGATGGACATCATGAAATTATTACCTCACCGTCAGCCAATGTTGTTAGTGGATAAGATCATGGAAATGTCGGATAAACATGTGATTGGTATAAAAAACGTAACGCTCAATGAGGAATTCTTTAAAGGTCATTTTCCTGAAAATCCGGTAATGCCCGGAGTTCTTTTAATTGAAGCAATGGCGCAATGCGGTGGTGTGTTGGTTTTAGGAACCGTTCCTGATCCGGAAAATTACCTGACTTATTTTATAAAAATTGATAGCGTTAAATTCAAGCAAAAAGTAATTCCTGGAGATACTGTCGTATTTAGTTTAAATTTAGTTACTCCTATCCGTCGTGGTATTTGCCACATGCGCGGAGTTGCTTATGTAAATAATAAACCGGTAATGGAAGGTGAAATGATGGCGCAGATCGTTAAGGTAAAAGGCCATGAAGTAAAAACAACCGAAGCTCAATTAGCATAAATAAAAATCAATAATTAATATATGATTTCACCTCTTGCAAACGTTAGTCCCAAAGCCAGCATAGGTAATAACGTAACCATTGAAGCATTTGCAACTGTTTATGAAGATGCTGTGATTGGAGATAATACGCACATTCATCCGAACGCCATTGTTTATCCTGACACAACAGTAGGTAATGATTGCCAGATTTTTCCGGGAGCTTTAGTTGGAGTAGTTTCGCAGGATTTAAAATACAAAGGAGAAAAAGCAAAAACAGTTATCGGGAATAACACAATCATCCGGGAATACGCCACTATACATAAAGGAACAGCTGATAGGATGATCACTTCTGTTGGTAACAATTGTTTACTGATGGCTTATTCGCATGTGGCACATGACTGTATCGTAGGCAATAATGTTATTTTAGCAAATTACGTTGGTTTAGCAGGACACATAACAATAGAAGATTTTGTGATCGTTGAAGGCTACACAGCTATTCAGCAATTTATTACTATAGGTGCTCACAGCTTTTTAGCAGGCGCTTCAAAGGTTCGTAAAAACGTTCCGCCTTTTATTAGGGTAGCACGCGATCCGTTACAATACATTGGTGTAAATACAGTTGGTCTTTCCCGCCGTGGGTTTGATAAAGAAGTCATCAATCAGATCGAGGACATTTACCGTTTGATTTTTGTGCGTGGTCATAATCTTACCAATGCATTGGAATTAGTTGAACAGGAAATACCGGATACAGAAACAAGAAAACAAATTGTGAACTTCATCCGCTCTTCCCAAGACGGAATTGTAAAGGGAATTTAAATCTATTCAAAAATGTCGCGCATACTTACAGGAAT
>JANPOX010000553.1:0-3842 GCA_031428235.1 Bacteroidia bacterium
CGTTTTTCTTGCAGTTCTTTCCTGATTTAGTAAAAAACAGGCATGTGTATATTTTACAAACGCCATTATTCCGTGTCCGTAACAAAAAGGAAACAGCTTATTGTTATAGTGATGAGGAACGTAAAGCGGCTATTGCTAAACTAGGCCCTAAGCCGGAGATCACGCGATTCAAAGGATTAGGTGAGATATCACCGGATGAGTTCAAACACTTTATCGGGAAGGATATTCGTTTAGAACCTGTTCTTTTAGATCAACAAGCATCTATTCAACAATTGTTAAGTTACTACATGGGAAAAAATACGCAGGATCGTCAGGAGTTTATTATTGAGAATCTGCGTGTGGAAGTGGATGCAGAAGAAGAATTACTGAAGGCTTAAAAAAACAGGAAAGTGTTTTGCTCCTCTGGAGCAAATAATAAAAAAAAGTGTTCAATTAATAATGTTTTGTCCCTCCGGGACAATGTTAAAGGCTCCAGAGGAGCCAAACATTATTAAAAAACAAAAGACAAACAAGTAAAATGGCTCCAGCGGAGCCAAACATTAATGGCTAACACATATACACAAATATTTTATCATGTTGTATTTGCAGTAAAATGCAGAGAGAATTTAATTGATTCTTGGAAGGATGATTTGTATAAATATATTTCAGGTATTATATCCAACCAGGGACAAAAATTGTATATCATAAACGGAATGCCTGATCATGTGCATATTTTAATGAGTTGTAGGCCTAACATATCCCTTTCTAATATTGTGAAAGAACTTAAAGAGCATTCGTCAAAATACATTAACGAAAAAAATTTTATAAAAGGAAAATTCTCCTGGCAGGAAGGTTTTGGAGCTTTTTCGGTATCATTCAGAAATGTTGATCAGGTAGTTAATTATATAAAAAATCAAGAGGAACATCATAAAATTAAATCATTTAAAGATGAGTATTTAGAATTTTTAAATGACCAAAACATTGATTTTGAAGAAAAATATATTTTTGAAGAAGTAAAATAGAATAGAGAAAGAAGATGGAAGAAAATACAAATAACGATCACAACGAATTAGGTACTGTAAAGCATGTATCAGGTATGTTCAAGACCTGGTTCATCGACTATGCATCGTATGTAATTTTAGAACGTGCCGTGCCTGCGATGGAAGATGGTTTGAAACCTGTACAACGTCGTATTTTACATAGCATGTGGGAACTGGAAGATGGCCGCTATAATAAAGTGGCTAACTTAATTGGTAATACCATGAAATACCATCCACATGGAGATGCCAGTATTGGTGACGCCTTAGTGGCAATGGGTCAGAAAGACCTGTTGATTGATATGCAGGGAAACTGGGGTAATATTTTAACAGGAGACAGTGCTGCTGCACCCCGTTATATTGAAGCACGTTTATCAAAGTTAGGACAGGAAATTATATTTAATCCAAAAACTACTAATTGGGGAATGAGTTACGATGGTCGTAACAAAGAACCAATTACTTTGCCGGTTAAATTTCCTTTGGTTTTGGCCCATGGTGTAGAAGGAATTGCCGTTGGTTTAGCGACTAAAATTTTACCTCATAATTTTAATGAGTTGATTGATGCGTCTATCCAAATATTAAGAGGACGTAAGGCAGTGATTTTCCCTGATTTTATCACAGGAGGTATTGCGGATTTCAGTGATTACAAAGATGGTTTGAGAGGAGGAAAAGTTAAGATCAGGGCGAGGGTTAAAGAATTAAATCCAAAAACACTGATCATTACTGAAATTCCTTTCGGAACCACTACAGGATCTCTGATCGATTCTATTTTAGCAGCTAATGATAAAGGAAAAATTAAGGTTAAAAAAGTAGAAGATAATACTTCTGAAAATGTAGAAATTTTAATTCATCTTCAGCCCGGCATCTCTCCTGATAAAACAATTGATGCCTTATATGCTTTCACCAACTGTGAATTGAGTATTTCGCCAAATGCCTGTATCATTGAAGATCAAAAGCCCCGTTTTGTTGGTGTTAGTGAAATTTTAAAAGTATCAACTCAACAAACCTTAGCTTTATTAAAACGCGAGCTGGAGATTGAGAAAGCAGAGTTGGAAGAAAAATGGCATTTCTCCTCATTAGAGAAAATCTTCATTAAAGAAGAAATGTACATCGACTTTAAGAAATATTCAAATAAAGAAACATTATTTGAATATTTATATGAGCGCTTCAAACCTCACAAAAAGAAACTGATCAGGGAAATTAATGATGATGATCTTCATCGTTTAACCCAGATTCCAATGATCCGTATTACCCGCTTTGACAGTATTAAAGCTGAGGAACATATGAAGGATCTGGATGCTAAAATTGAAACGGTTAAAGGTCATTTAGCAAGCCTGATTGATTATGCCGTTGAATATTTTAAAAACCTAAAGAAAAAATACGGGGCAGGAAAAGAACGCAAAACAGAAACTAAAGAATTGGAAACCATTATAGCTACAGAAGTAATAATGGCTAACGAAAAGTTATATGTTAATCGTGCGGAAGGCTTTGCCGGTAAGAGTTTAAAGAAAGACGAATTTGTATCTGATTGCTCCGACCTGGATGACTTTATTGCTTTTACCAAAGATGGGAAGATGAAAGTGTTTAAAGTATCCGATAAAGTATTTATTGGTAAGGACATTATTTACATTGCTATCTTCAAGAAAAATGATGAACGCACAACGTATAATATGATTTATTCGGATGGGCCAAAAGGTGTAACCTTTATTAAGCGTTTTAATGTTACCGGTATTACCCGTGAAAAAGAATACGATTTAACTAAAGGCACAGCACATTCGACTGTTCATTGGTTTACAATCAATCCTAATGGAGAAGCAGAAAAAGTTCAGGTGATATTGAAGCCTGTGGCGGGTCTTCGTAAAATGGAACTCGATGTAGATTTTGCAGAGATTCCTGTCAAAGGAAGAACATCAACCGGAAATATTGTTACGAAATATGCGATTAAAAAAGTATTGCTGAAAACAAAAGGTGCGTCAACATTAGCCGCTGAAGATTACTGGTTTAATGATGCAGTACACCGTTTGAATAAGGACAGTAAAGGGACATATTTAGGAAAATTTTCAGGAGATGATAAGGTATTAACGGTTACAAGTAAAGGTTTCTATAAATTGTATAACTATGATGTATTAAACCATTTTGATGATGATATTGTTCTGATAGAAAAATTTTATCCCGATTTAGTTTTATCCTGTATTTATTATGACGGAGATAGTAAATCGTACATCACAAAACGATTTGTTCCTGAGAATAACACCAATAAAACTTTGATCATTACTGAGAATGAGAATTCAAGAATCGAATTGATCACATCCCAGATCCTGCCTATCGTTGATATCAAATTCAATAAAGAAAAAGATAAAGTGATTGCTGATGAGGCAGTTAATTTAGTTGATTTTGCGCCTTTGGTAAACATGAAAGCAAAAGGAAAAAAACTAACGTCTTATAAAGTCAAGGAAATCAATTTACGGGTTTCTGAAGAAATAATTTTAGATAATTACGATGAAGCAGATGAGCAAATTGGGGCAAATGGTATGTCGCCAATGGAACTGCACCGAAGAGCGATGGAGAAATTGAATTCTAAAAACTTTAAGGATAAAGATGGGCAGATCAATTTTGATTTTTAATAAATAAAATAATACTGTCACCTTGAGCGAAGTCGAAGGGGAATAAATAGACTTCGACTCCGCTCAGTCTGACAAAATAAAATGTTCTTATACAACCTTGGCATACACGCTTTTCAATTGGGATTAAGACTAGCTTCGCTGTTTAATCCTAAAGCAAAGCTGTGGATTGACGGAAGAAAAAACTGGGAAGAACAACTTAGGT
>JANPOX010000554.1:0-7253 GCA_031428235.1 Bacteroidia bacterium
GGATTTATGATCTACCCGGGTCATGGGTTACCTTTTTTGCTTGACGATGATGTAGTAAACAATTTAAAAAAATGATCTGATGGGGATATCATTAAAAGCTATAGAATATTATTTACCGGTGAAAACTGTTTCCAACGCTGATTTAGAGTTGTTGCATCCTACCTGGGACCTGAAAAAAGTAGGCGAGAAATCTGGGGTATTGAGTAGGCATATTGCTGCAGAAGGAGAGACAGCTTTTGATTTGGCATGCAAAGCGGTTGATAAATTATTCTTAAATTCTGTTGTAAAAAAGGAAGATATTGACGGTATAATATTTTGTACCCAAAGTCCGGATTATATAATGCCATCCAATGCTTTTTTAATACATAAGTTTTTTGAATTTGGTAATAATGTTTGGTCTTTCGATTATAATTTAGCTTGTTCTGGTTTTATTTATGGGCTATCTATTTGCAGAGGCATGATTGAAACTGGTATGGGTAAAAATATTTTATTGATTACTGCAGATACTTATTCGAAATATATAAATGAAGGGGATAGGTCAACTACAGTTTTATTTGGCGATGGTGCAGCAGTTACATTGATCTCCCAAACGGATATTTCATCAGTGATTGATATTGAACTCGCATCTTCAGGAAAAGAATTTGAATCGTTTTACATTCCCTCGGGTGGGTGCAGAATTCCCAAGAGTGAGGAAACAAAAAAAATGATTACAGACCACAGTGGCAACCAATCTACGCAGGAAAATATACAGATGAATGGATTTGCGGTATGGAAATTTATTTCAGTAACAGTTCCGGAACAGATAAAGGATTTACTTTATAAAAATAATCTGACGATCAGCAATATTGATTTTTTTGGTTTTCATCAGGCAAGTAAACTCACATTAGATTCTTTGGCGAAAGCTTTAAAAATTGAAAACAGGCAAACGTTTAGTAATTTGGAAAATATAGGTAACACGGTTTCTGCTTCTATACCAATTGCGTTGAAACAAGCTGAAGAGCAAGGTAAATTAAAGCGAGGCGATTTAATTCTTTTGTCAGGTTTTGGTGTTGGTCTATCATGGGGTAGTGCAATTGTAAAATATTAGTTATTATGAATGTAAATTTTTTATTAGAAAGGTTTAAGCAAAATGCAGATAAACCGGCAATAATATGGCAAAGTAAAATACTAACTTATCAAGATTTGATCGATAAATACGACAGTGCTTTTGATTTTTTACGAAAAGAAGATATTTTGGCGGGCACAGTTGTATCGCTTACGGGAGATTTTACCCCAAATACAATTGCATTGTTATTGGTCCTCATTAACAACCAAAATATTATTGTTCCATTTAATTCACCTATTAAAGAGGGAGAGCAAAATAAATTTACCATTGCAGAAGTTGAAAGGGGGATTATTGTAAATTTAGAAGACGATACCTATCAAGCAGAAGACCGAAGAGGTCATGCTTCGCACACATTTTATGAAATTTTAAAGCAGCGAAAAAGTCCTGGTTTGGTATTGTTTACATCTGGCACATCTGGCCAACCAAAAGCAGCCGTGCACGATTTTGCAAAATTGCTGGAGAAATTTAAAACAATTCGCAAAACGCAAAGAACAATTAATTTTTTATTATTCGATCATTGGGGAGGCCTAAACACTTTGTTCTACACCCTATCTAATTGTGGCGTTGTGCTAGCCTTAAAAAATAGAAAACCGGAAGCTGTATGCGAATTTGTTGAACAGTTTAAAATAGAATTATTGCCTGTTTCACCAAGTTTCTTAAATCTTTTGATCTTAAGCGAAATTTATAAAAGATACGACTTATCTAGCTTAAAATTAATTACATACGGAACGGAGCCAATGCCACAACACACGCTCATAAAGGCCAAGTCAATTTTTCCGGAAGTTACATTTCAACAAACATATGGCCTGATAGAGTTGGGAGTATTAAGATCAAAATCTAAAAGTGATGATTCTCTTTGGGTAAAACTTGGCGGGGAAGGTTTTGAGCTGCGGGTGGTGGAAGATATTTTACAGATTAAGGCAGACTCTGCAATGCTGGGATATTTAAATGCCCCAAGTCCTTTTACGGAAGATGGTTTTTTTATAACAGGCGACCAGGTTGAAACAGATGGTGAATATTACAAAATACTTGGCCGAAAATCTGAAATAATAAATGTTGGTGGCGATAAGGTTTACCCACAAGAGGTAGAGAATGTAATACTGGATATGAACAACATACAGGAAGTTACTGTATATGGAGAGAAGCATGCACTGATGGGCAACATTGTTTGCGCAAAAGTAATATTGAAAAATCCCGAAGATCCAAAAGAATTTAACAGACGTTTAAAGAATTTTTGTAAAGAAAAAATGCAGGGTTTTAAAATACCCATCAAGATAAAGATTGTAGAGGAGTCCTTATTTAACGACCGTTTTAAAAAGAAAAGAAGTTTTTAATTTTAACTGCTAGTATATGAGTTTTAGAAGAAGTAGTTTATTGGATGGTGAATTTATTCAGTTAAAGGAAATAACAGCAGAGGATGCTGAAATAATTTTTAATTGGAGAATGGGCCCTTCAGGACAGTTTATGAATCAACTGGATGGTTATTCACTCGATATGCAAAAAAAATGGATGGCCTGCAGGCCTGACAGTGAAATAAACTATATTATTGTAGATAAAAAAAACAACGAAAAAGTTGGAATGGTCGCTATTGTTGGAATTTCTGAACAAGATAAAAATGCAGAAATAGGAAGGTTGTTGCTGGCGCCGGAATTTTTAAAAAAATCTTGTCCTTATGGATTGGAGGCTTTAAAATTGTGTTCTACTGAAATTTTGCTTAACTGGGAATTTCATAAAATATTCGGCAACGTATTGTCAGAGAATGTTCCAATGCTTAAGTTACAAAAATATTTAGGTATGGTGGAAGAGGGTCTGTTAAAAGACCAGAAATCAATAAGGGGCAAAATGTACGATTTACATTTGGTAGCTCTTTTCGGAGAAAACTTTACAAAGAAATATATCCCGAGAATATCTCTCTTATTAAAAGCGTTTGAAAATTAAAATTTAATAATATCCACGAAATTGTTTATGCCACATAAATTGATTATTAATTTAATATAACATGATAAACTTTTTAGACCTTAAAAAAATAAATCTTCAGCATGCAAGCGAGTTAAATGAGGCAAGTGAAAGAGTAATATCCAGTGGTTGGTATATAATGGGTCAGGAACTTACAGTATTCGAAAAAGAATTTGCGTCATATTGCCAAACTGATTATTGTATTGGGGTGGCAAATGGTTTAGATGCATTGATCTTAATTATTGAGGGTTATAAGCAACTTGGTTTGATGCAGGATGGCGATGAAATTATTGTTCCATCAAATACTTATATCGCCAGTATTCTTGCTATTTCGAAAGCTAATCTTGTGCCGGTACTTGTTGAGCCTGATGAAAACACTTTCTTATTAGACCCATTAAAAATAGAAGATAAGATTACGGCAAAAACAAAGGCGATTTTACCAGTACATTTGTATGGACGATTATGCGATATGAATAGTATTTCTGCAATTGCGGCTAAGCATAAGCTAAAAATTATTGAAGACAGCGCACAGTCCCACGGGGCAATACAATACAATAAAAGGAGTGGTAACCTAGGCGATGCGAGTGGATTTAGTTTTTACCCGGGTAAAAATTTAGGCGCAATTGGAGATGCGGGTGCTATCACAACAAATGATAAAGAGTTAGCTGAAACCATAAAAGCACTGCGCAATTACGGCTCTCATAAAAAGTATGAAAATTTATACAGGGGTATTAACAGCAGGCTCGACGAATTACAGGCAGCATTGCTTACTGTAAAATTAAAATACCTTGATGAAGAAACGGAAGTGAGGAGGAAGATAGCAGAGCGTTATGATTTGGAGATTAAAAACACAAAAGTAAAGCTTCCATTATTACCTTCAAATAGGTTAGAACACGCTTGGCATTTATACGTTATTCAGGTATCTGACAGAGAAACTGTTCAGCAATTTTTGGCAGATAATGGCGTACAGACTTTAATACATTACCCTATTCCACCACACAAGCAACAAGCATATAAAGAATGGAATAATTTTTCTTATCCCATTTCTGAAAAAATGCACAATGACGTTTTAAGCCTTCCCATTTCACCGGTTATGACCAACGAGGAAGTTACAAAAGTTATTGAGGCTGTAAACTTTATCAGTTAAGAATGGATAGAGAAAAAGACTCTTACAAGCAAATTTTTAAAGCTACGTCAATCTTCGGTGGACTACAGGTATTCAATATTTTAATTTCCATTACGAAAAGTAAGATTGTCGCATTGCTTTTAGGACCGTTGGGTTTGGGTGTTATTTCTATTTTTAACAGTACTTCAGCCGTTCTAGCAAGTTTCACTAATCTTGGTATAAATGTATCGTCGGTAAAATACATTGCAACTGCGAGCCAACACGAAGATCCTAGTGTGTTGGCAAGAATGATCGCTCTTATAAAAAAACTGATTTGGTTAACGGGTATTATAGGTTTAAGTGTGACGGTGGTGCTTTCGCCGTGGTTGAGTCTGATATCTTTCGGTAATAAATCCTACACTTTCTCTTTTGTGCTGATCGGGATTTCTTTATTAGCATTGCAAATAAGTAATGGGCAAAATGCAATTTTGCAGGGAATGCGCCAAGTGAAATTAATTGCATTGTCTAGTCTATCCGGAGCTTTCTTAGGATTAATTATCTCAGTACCGCTGTATTTTTTTTTAAAACAAGATGGAATCGTACCTGCATTAATATTAAGTACTATTGCAAGCGCCCTTACTTCCTGGTATTTTTTGAGAAAAGTTCAGGTTCCTATTCTTAAAGTGTCATTTCAATCTTCAAAAAAAGAAGGAGCCGAAATTATTCGGCTCGGTTTTCTAGTAAGCCTTACTTCGATGCTGCCTGTAACAGCTGCTTATTTGCTGCGGATTTTTATGGTAAATGTTGGCAATATAGAGGACGTTGGTTTGTATACGGCTGGTTTTGCGATTGTGGGGACATATGTGGGGATGGTTTTTTCAGCAATGAGCACAGATTATTTTCCCTCTCTAGCGGGAGTAGCTGATGATAATAAAAAATGTGAGGAAAAAGTAAACCAACAAATTTTAATGTCAATTTTAATTTTAGCGCCGATTTTGGTGCTATTACTTGTATTTATTAAGATAGGAATTATTATTTTGTATTCGGCAAAGTTTTTGGGAATAGTGAGATTAATACAATGGGGTTCTTTAGGGATTTTTTTTCAGGCATTTAGTTTTTGTATTGCATACTTGTTTTTGGCAAAGGGTCATTCTAAATTGTTTTTTTGGAACGAACTAATACCCAATATTTATGCTTTACTCTTTAATTGTTTTTCATATTTTATATGGGGTATCGAGGGTTTAGGTATATCATTCCTAATTGGCTATTTCTGTTATTTTGTACAGGTTTACTTGGTTGCAAAAAAGAAATATGGCTTTAAACTTGACACAAGAATTGTAAAAATTTGTGCTTCGCAGTTTGCAATCTGCGTAACGGCTTTTCTGATTATATTTTTCTTTACCGAACTAGTCTCATACATTTTTGGCATTATACTGGTTATTGTTTCAATTTCTATTTCAGTTTATACACTCAATAATAAAATGGGCTTTGAACATATATTTAAAAAATTTTACGGCATTTCTAAAAGAGATAAATTTAAATAAATTAGGGTTTTAACTCGTTCATGTAAACAGTATTTTTAAATATGGAGAAGCAAGTATTAGTCAGTATAATAATTTTAAGTTATAATCATGAAAGGTTTATTACACGTTCTATACTTTCGGCAATTCATCAAACCTTTACAAATTTTGAAATAATTTATATTGACAATAATTCTCACGATAGATCTTACGAAAAAGGTTTGAAAATCTTAGAGGATTCACCTATAAAATTTTATGCTGAAAAAATATCCATAAATTTAGGAATAGCAAAAGGACTTAATTACGGCTTAAGTCATTCAAATGGAGAATTTGTATCTTTCCTTGCAGGGGATGACTGGTGGGATATTGAAAATCTATTTGAAAAAATACACTATGCAAATGCTAATCCTCAATATGGGATGGTGTATGGCAATGGATATGCATACAATAATCTAACTCAAAAAATTAATTTATTTTACAATAGACCGCCTGCATCAGGCTGGTTATTTAAAAATATATTAGAGGGCTTAAGTATAAATCCTCATGGGGTATTATACAATCATAAAATTTTAAAATCAATTGGATGTTTCGATGAAAATGGTAAAGTAGAGGATTTGGATTTATGGTTGAGAATTGCAAAGATTACTCAGATTGGATACGTTCACAAGGCACTGATATTTTATAGGTATAATAATGGGAATAATATCAGCAATAATTTTGACTATATGTTAGAAGGTTGCCAATATATCTTTAATAAATATGTGCAGGAGTATCCTAAGGAAGTAAAAAAATTACAATTAAAACAATATACTTCATTTGCTTACACTCTTGCTGAGCATCACCCTAGCTTAAAGTCACTAAAATTTATATTAAAGAATTATAAGTTAGACTACCTATATAACAAACAGATTATAAAATGCCTAATCAATATGTCAAAATAACAGAATTGTGCAAGAGTTTTGACAATTATTATGGTTCAAACGTTTAAATCATATTTTCGGCAAAAAAATTACAATGATCCATGTATTATATTTAATTGATAGCCTGTCTATGGGCGGTGCTGAGACAATAGTTGTAAATACATTAAATCATCTATGTACTAAATATCCTTTGGCAAAATTTTCCCTTTGCACGACAGTTGAAGGTGGTGGCCCTCTTATTAAAAAGATGCATGGTAATATAAGTTATAAGCACATAAGTTGTGGAGAACTGAATATTTTTAGGGGGGCGTTAGTCGTAAGAGCATTTATAAAGAAACATAATGTGACGCATGTTCACACACATCTCTATCACTCTATGATGGTGGGAAGGTTAGCAGCTATTTCAAACACCAACTTGATAGAAACGTATCACAATTTAGAGTATCATCCTTCCTCTGTATATTACTCTAAGTGGAGGGTTGACTTAGATAAATTAACCTTTAGAAAAAGAGCTACATCTATTTATGTGTCAGAGGAAGTTAAACAGTCAATTGCAAACTTTCGACCTTTAACCCATTCTAATATTGTACTTAACAACTTCGCAGGCATTGAATTTAAATACAATTATAAATTAAAAACAGATTGTA
>JANPOX010000555.1:0-13184 GCA_031428235.1 Bacteroidia bacterium
CAGGAAATGCTTCAATCACTGCTACTCAGGTTAACAACGGTTCATCTGATGCTTGTGGAATAGCTTCATTGAGTGTATCACCAAATACTTTTACCTGTGCGAATGTTGGAAACAACAGTGTAACATTAACAGTAATTGATAATCATGGAAATGTTTCTACCAAAACAGCTACGGTAACTGTAGTAGATATTGTTGCGCCAAATGTGGTAACTCAGAATGTTTCTGTTACTCTATCAGGAGGAGTAGCTTCAATTACCGCTGCTCAAGTTAACAATGGTTCGTCTGATGCTTGCGGAATAGCCTCAATAAGTGTGTCACCAACTAACTTTACATGTGGGAATATTGGAAACAACACCGTAGTATTAAAAGTAACTGATATTCACGGAAATGTTTCTACTCAAACAGCGACAGTAAATGTGATTGGTGCAATTCCAGTAGCAACTATTAACGCCAGCCGAAATCCTGTTTATTATGGATATGCACCTTACAGCAACGCTATTTTAATCGCTTCGGGAGGTGTTTCAAATAGTTGGAATACAGGGGCAACTACTGCTTCCATTACTGTTGCGCCTATCATTACTTCTACATATTCAGTAACCGTTACCAATGCGTTTGGCTGCACTGCTTCAGCTAATATTACCATTGAAGTGATTGATGTTCGTTGCGGTACTAAGCTGGATAAAGTTTCTGTTTGCCACGGCACAGGAAGCACAACAAATCCATTTGTGAATATCTGTATTTCTCCAAGTGCTGTAGCCACCCATTTGGCTCATGGTGATCGTCTTGGAAATTGTAACACATCTTTACGTATAGGTTCACTTGAGCTTTCCCCTGAATCTGATACTGAATTATCTTTCTCAGTTTATCCAAACCCAAATAATGGTATGTTTAATCTTAGTTTAGCTAATGTACCAAACAAAGGAGCTTTTACTGTTAAAGTTTACAATACGGTTGGACAAATAGTATATGAAGAGGTTGTTCTTTACGGACAAAAATCAAGCTGGAGCATTAATATGCCTTCAGAAACTCAGTCGGGTCTTTATATTGTGATTATTGAAGACAGAGGAAATGTATTCCGTAAAACAGTATCTGTTACCAAATAATCTCTTTAAGTAGTTTTTAATAAACGTTAAAACCTCCGAATCCATTTGGTTTCGGAGGTTTTTTATTGATATATTCTGCTTTACGGTTTTAGTATTTTAGTATTACATGTGTTACAACTACTTGGTGTCACAACCGGTGGACAAAATATTTTAGCGGGTCAATTTTAGTTTTATAAAAACATGTTATAGTTACTGGGTGCCATAATCAAATAATGTATAAAGAAAAAGATGTAGCTCAAATTGAACCATTAGTAGATCGGCTAATAACAAATTACCCCAATCAAATAATAGATAGCATGAGTACTGATAAAGGTTTTTATAGCAACGATAATTTTTCATACGCTGAGAATGCAGGTATCAAAAAAGTGATACTGCCCCCAAAAGGCAAACCTAATAAAGTAGAGTACGCAAGAGAGCACGAAGAAGCATTTATCAAACTGCGAAATAAACACTCGGCAGTAGAAAGCAATATAAATATGTTGGAACATCATGGACTTAATCGTTGTATGGATAAAGGCAAGCCAGGTATGGTGCGCTATGTTGCATTGTCTGTTCTTGCTTATAATTTACACATTGTAGGAAACGAATTAGCAAATCGTGAACGAAAAAAACAAAGTAGAAAACAGAAGCATTTTTATAAACAGGCGGCTTAAAAAGATGAATGAAATTCAAGGGATAATTACGTCTGGGACGAAAAAAAATTGAAATTTTGTAGGTATTTATAAAAAATCAATGATGAAAAATTAAAAATTGCTGACCAAAAAATGCAGATAGCAATTTACCCAGCCCTTCAAAAATAATTGATAAAAGCCCTAATGATATGAACCAAAAATGCACAGACCTGACTTACCTGAAAGAACTTGCCAAAGGAAGCAATGAATTTATTGTTGAAATGCTTGATATGTATAGTTAGAATTGACAAAATTGATACTGTTGAAGACAATACTATTTCTTACAACGAAAAGATTATTCCTATTGGAAAATCGTATAGAGAAAGTGTATTTAAAAGGCTGAAAATGCTGTAAATATATCGCCTTCATATTTCTTTCACCCACCTATTCACTTACGTTCACCGAGAAAATCTATCTGTTTACATAAAAACTGACTTCCCGAGATATTTGTTTGCGTACAATAGTTATAAATATTCACAATCTAAAAAGGAGGTACAAAATGGAAAATCAAGAAATTAATCTATTTATTGTTGATGACGACAAATTTATAGTTACAGCTCTTAAGCACTATTTACAAAACAGGTTCAAGTTTGGTGTTAAGGTTTCTACATTTTATGATGGAGAAAGCTGTTTGAAAAAAGTTGATAAAAAAACTGACATTGTGATTCTTGATTATTTTATGGATGGCAAAAATGGTTTAGAGATTTTAAAAGCCATAAAAATGATTAACCCTAAAACTGAGGTTGTTATGCTATCAAGTAGCGAAGATATGTCATTAGCTTTAGAAACATTCAGAGCTGGAGCAACGGATTACGTAATAAAAGATATGGGCTTCAGTATAAAAATTATCGGTTTGGTAAACTATATTATTACAAAACCGCTCAGATTTATTGTAAGAGAATTCTGTGTTTCAAAAATCGCTGCCATTTTTCTCGCAACATTTGCTATGATGGCTGTAGTGGTTTTATGTGCGCTGTCTGCAATGAAATAACATTATTTTGTAATTAATATTTTAAAAAAACGCTTTTTCAAAATTAACGGGTCAAGCTTTGGAATATTTTGTTAAGGATTATTTTCACATTTCTTTCACCAACCTATTCACTTACGTTCACCGAGAAAATCTATCGGTTTACACAAAAACAGTCCCCGAGATATTTGTTTCCGTAAAATAATTATAAATATTCACAATCTAAAAAGGAGGTACCAAATGGAAAATGAAGAAATAAATCTATTTATTGTGGATGACGACAAATTACTTGCTACAAGCTTAAAACACTATTTGCAAAATAAATTTGGATACGATGTAAAAACAACAATTTTTAATAATGACGAAAGTTGTTTAGAGAAAATAAACAAATATACACATATAGTGATTTTGGATTATTTTATGGGTGGCAAAAATGGTTTGGAATTTTAAAAGCAATAAAAACAACTAATCCTAAAACAGAAGTTATTATGTTGTCTGGGAACGAAGATATGGCAATAGCAATAGAAACGTTTAGGTCAGGTGCAAAAGATTATGTTGCAAAAGGTGTGGGTTCATTGGAAAAAATCACCGACCTCTTAAACAGCATTATTATAAAACCCATCAGAATTGTAGTAAAAGGTTTTTTTGGATAATTTATAGCAAGCGGTTCATTTGAATTAAACGAACTTAACCCACATTGCTGCAGAAAGAAAGAATGCAAAAGAAGAAACGTTTATTGCTTTAATCCTTAGCACCTTGATAGCTCTTTTTAAGAGCAAGGAGAGAAAACGCTAATAAACAGGCTTTACAAGTTGAGATTGAAAAGAACGAAGAACGTCTTAACCGAGCGGAACAAATGATGGTTGATGGCATCGCACTGGATCACTCATTTTAGTCGCTAGTAATTTAGTCACTTATCGCGTGTGATTGTATGTTGGCTTGATTTAACCTTTCTTTTTAGTTCTTTAGGAAATCCGATCGCGAGAGAAGTAAGAATGGGAATAACAAAAACTTCTAGTGTACCGAACGAAAAAAGCATGGCAATAAAATGGCTTTCCTCATATTTTACCAATGCAGGATCAACACTCATGAAATATTCGAGGCCTAAACGCAAACCAAGAAAACCAATAACGATAAAAGCCATTGTGTCGAGGAAAGGAAAGCGGTGCATAAGCTTTGCAAAATAGCCGGCGACAACACGCATGGTAATAATACCAGTGAAAACACCAATGCAAATAATGTAAATATTGTCGGTATAGGCAACTGCTGCAAGCACATTGTCAAGAGAAAACACAAGATCCATTATTTCAACCGTAATTACGGTTGACCAAAGTGGACTTAATCCAAAGAGCAGTTTTTTTGGTGAGTGTTCTTTTACTTCACCTTCGGCCTTATCAAGAATATCTTTGTTACAATTAACTCATAAAAGAACTTAAGTGAAAGGAAAAGTAAGTAGCCGCCACCAACAAGTTTTAACCAATCGATTTGCATTAAATATTGTGCGAGCAGTAATGCAGTGCCCCTGAAAATATAGGCAAGTATTAGACCAATGCGTAAGGCTTTTGTTTGTTGCTGTTTAGGTAAATGACGCACAAGTGTTGCAAGCACAGCCGCATTGTCAACCGACAAAAGACTTTCAATAAATATGATGTTGAGAATGAAAAAAAAAGCTTTACCAAGATCGGGGCCTAAAATTGAGTGCAAAAAATCCATACTTATCGGGAAGATTAAAAGTGCCAATATTTTTAATAAATCAAATAACGTTTACAAAGCTTTTCGCACAAACGTCTGCAGAAAAGCTATCAAATGGAATGCTTTTTGTCTGTATCGTCCTGAAAAAAGTTTACACTTTTTGGTTAATAATCCTGTTACAAGTTTACACATTTTTTTAAAAAAAATAGAATTTGAGGCGGGCTTAAGAGTAGAATATGTAGATGTTCAGTACAATGTAAATCCGGAACACCGCACTTATAAAAGTGATGGCTATAACTATATGCAACCCTTCCCAAATTTGCGCCTCGCATTTAAAATAAATGATAGAAACAAAATCTCTATTTTTTATAACAGGAGGGTTGATAGGCCGGCTGAAGTTGATATACGAATTTTCCCGAAGTATGATGATGCGGAAATACTAAAAGTGGGTAATCCTGCGCTCAATCCGCAATTCACTAATTCTTTTGAATTGGGTTATAAAACAACATGGAAAAGCGGTTATTTTTATTCAGCCCTATACCATCGAATTTCGGAGGGGACGATCACACGAATTGCAACAACTGTTCCCGGCAGTACAATCATATATTCAATCATGCAAAATGCAGGGAAAAGTTATAATACAGGAGTAGAATTAGTATTTACACAAGATCTGAAAAAATGGCTAACCTTTAATTTAAGCGTAAACGGATATGAAAATATCATCGAGGGTTTTACAGTAGAAAACAAATACCCTGTTACACATAATTTTACCGCTACTCGTCAGCAACAATATTCAGGTAATATTAAATGTAATGGCAACTTCCATCTCCGTAAACAATTTGACATACAGGTCACTTCGATTTATTTAGCCCCCGACATTATTCCACAAGGCAAGATTGGCCAGCGATACTCCTTGGATATTGGTGTTAAAAAAGGTATTCAAAAAGGAAAAGGCGAGGTGTTTTTGAATGCAACTGATATTTTAAATACAATGGTAATTAGAAAGGAAATTAAGGGGGAAGGATTTAAATTAATTAGTTTGGACTATTATGAAACACAAGTAATCAGAATCGGTTATAATTATAAATTTTAAGAACTACAGATTTGCTTCAAATTGAGATCTTACTATTGTACTATAAACTTTAAAAAAAATAAAAATGAGAACATTATTCACAATCGTAACATTAGGCTTAGGATTTAGTCTTGCCAATGCACAAACAGTAAAAGACGCAGAAGTACCGACTCCGGTAAAAGACGCTTTAAAAAAACAGTACCCAACAGCAAAAGTTGAAAAATGGGAAAAAGAAGGCGCAAATTATGAAGCAGAACTGAAAATTAATAAAGCCGAAAGTTCAGTCGTTTATGATTCGAATGGTAAATTTTTGGAAGCAGAAATTGAAATTAAAACTTCAGAGTTACCAAAAGCAGTTACTGAGTATATAAACAAAAACCTGGCTGGGAAAAAGGTTAAAGAAGCTTCTAAGATTACAAGCTCAGACGGAAAAATTAGCTATGAGGCAGAAGTTGATAATATTGACTATATTCTTGACTCAAATGGTACCCTACTTAAAAAGGAAGAGGATAAAGAGAAAAATGACGATAAAGATTAAATAGTCGATTTCCAGCTTCTTGAGTTCATCAAGACTCTAATTGCCTGAAAACCATCTATAAAGTTCGATACATCCAACCCCCTCGGGTACTTAACCGGACCTCTCTAAATTTTTGAGAAGTCCGGTTTTTTTATTTCCCCCAAATCCTCTTTGATAAATCAGCAATTAATGCAACCACTCGATTAACTTCAGGGGTTCGATTTTGGTTTTTAGGTTAAGGTATATATTTTTGTATATATATCTAACCTTCTAAAGGATCATCGGAGCATTTAAAAAAGTTCCTCTAAAACTGATTGTCTCCTACCTTGCCATCACCCCTGTTAGCCTTAGCCGAATTAGAGCTCAAAAATAATTTCTTATCATATGTAAAGTGTATTAGATTTTATTGGCTGTAATTTTGTTTTAAATAAATTACATCGATGGAAAACATTAAACTTGGTCTTAAAGAAAATTGGAAGCAGTTTGCTCTGCTTGTAATAATTAATGCCTTTGTGGGTGGAATGGTAGGTCTTGAAAGATCAATCCTTCCCAAAATTGCAGAAAGTGAGTTTCACATTGCTGCTAAAACAGCCATACTTTCGTTTATTATCGTTTTTGGAATAGTAAAAGCTATTACCAACTATTTTACCGGTGCTCTCGCTAATAGAATCGGTAAAAAAAATCTTCTCGTTATTGGTTGGTTATTCGCGATCCCTGTTCCTCTCATTCTTATGTATGCACCAAATTGGAATTGGATCATTGCTGCAAATATTTTATTAGGAATCAATCAAGGGTTAACATGGAGCAGTACAGTGGTAATGAAGATTGATTTAGTTGGCGAAAAACAAAGGGGTTTTGCAATGGGCTTAAATGAATTTGCGGGTTATCTGTCTGTAGCTGTTGTTGCATTTTTTACCGGATGGGTTGCCGGAAAATATGGACTGAGACCTTACCCTTTTTATATTGGAATTGCTTTATCGCTACTCGGATTTTTCGGGAGTTGGTTATTTATAAAAGACACTAAACATCATGTTGCCAAGGAAAGTACGTCAAGCAATGTTCCTATACTAAAGAATATATTTTGGGATACTACTTGGAAGGATAAAAATCTTGGATCAGTAACTCAAGCAGGATTAGTTAATAATCTAAACGATGGAATGGTATGGGGAATATTCCCAATCTTATTAGCTCAAAAGAATTTCACTATAGAACAAATCGGAATTATAGTGGCAACTTACCCTGCGGTTTGGGGATTGGGACAGTTAGTAACAGGAAAGATGGCAGATCACTTTTGTAAAAGAGATATGTTGTTTACCGGAATGTTTTTACAAGGGCTTGCTTTGTTAATTATGCCTTGGGCAGAAACAATGACTCATTATGTAATTCTTTCTGTTATTTTAGGTTGGGGAACAGCAATGGTGTATCCCACTTTTCTTGCCACCGTTGCAGAGAATACTCATCCGATAGATAGAGCGAAAAGTTTAGGCATATTTCGTTTTTGGAGAGATTCTGGATACGCTATCGGTGCAGTCTTAACCGGAATAATTGCAGATGCATTAGGAATAAATGCTTCAATAATTGTAATTGGATTATTGACTGTTGGGTCTGCAATTATTATTCAGTACCGAATGAAATGTAAGAATGACAACTCTATAAAATTTTGGAATTGGCGAACAAATAAAAGTAAAACTAATGGAGAACCGAAACATAATCAACTGCATTGCTCTTGAAGAGTTACAGCGGTTGATTGAAACCCACAAAAAGCATGTTAAAATCATTGACGTTCGAAGCAGAGAAGAATATTATGAACTTCATATACCAGGAGCGATTAATATTGCAATTTTAGAGATAGAATTAGCGAACAAATTATTTGATAAAAATGATTTTGTAATTACCGCTTGTGGCAAAGGAGGAGGCCGTTCTATACAAGCGGCAGAAAGATTGCAAGAATTGGGATTTAAAAATTCAACATGGCTTTGTGGTGGAACTTTTGGTTGGACTTAAATGGCTAACCAACATTTAAGCAATTAGCAATTCCTCTTTGCAAATAATTGATTTGTAACAAATGTAACCGTTAAATGGTTTTTATCACACCATCTTTGTGTCATATTAAAAAATCAAACATAACATGGAAATAATTGGTTACATCGCATCTATTTTAATTGGAATCTCATTAGGACTTATTGGCAGTGGTGGTAGTATTTTAACAGTACCCGTATTAGTATATCTTTTTGCGGTTGATGCTGTGGCTGCAACATCATACTCATTATTTATTGTTGGGTTTACAGCAGCAATTGGCTCTGTTGGTTATTTCAAAAAAGGTTTAGTAAATATTAAAACAGCTTTGGTTTTTGGAGCTCCATCAATTGTAGCTGTTTTCTTAACGCGGGCTTATATTGTGCCTGCAATTCCAAAAGAAGTATTCCATGTTGGAGATTTTATAGTTACTAAAAGTATTTTAATGATGTTATTGTTTGCCATATTAATGGTAGCTGCTTCGTATAGCATGATTAAAAAAGTTAAAGTAATTAAAGAAGAAGACGAAGGCCCTCAAAAGTTTAACTATCCAGTAATATTACTTGAAGGTGCGGTAGTTGGTTTAGTGACCGGTTTGGTGGGTGCTGGCGGTGGATTTTTAATTATTCCTGCATTAGTTCTTTTATCTAAGCTACCTATGAAGGAGGCGGTTGGTACATCATTAGTTATTATAGCAGCAAAATCACTAATTGGTTTTTTTGGTGAGGGAGGTGAAACTGTAATCGATTGGAGTCTGTTAACGATGGTATCTGCTTTTGCAACAGTTGGAATTTTTATAGGGATTTACCTCTCTAAAAAAATCGATGGAGGAAAACTAAAGCCCATATTTGGTTGGTTTGTGCTAATTATGGGTATTTATATAATCATAAAGGAAACTCTACTCAAATAATAAAGCAACTTTAAAAAGAATCTGAAATATTAAAAAAGTGTAATAAATGTTACCATTAATGAATAAATAAGACAATACCTTTGATAAATAAAATAGAACAAGTAATTATTAACCTCTAAAAATTAAAATATGTTTTTTCAACACATTTACGACAAGAGCCTTGCACAAGCAAGTTATTTTATTGGCTGCCAAAAAGCTGGCGTAGCCGCAGTTATTGATGCTAAACGAGATGTAGACACGTATATCGAAATTGCAAAACAAAATAATATGAAAATCACTCATATTTTTGAAACCCATATTCATGCTGATTTCTTAGCAGGATCGAGAGAATTAGCGGCATTAACCGGTGCTGATATGTATTTATCTGATGAAGGTGGTGAAGGTTGGAAATACGAATTCCCTCATAAAGGTGTAAAAGATAAAGATGTAATTAAGTTAGGAAATTTATTATTCGAGATACTACATACACCTGGACATACTCCAGAAAGCATTAGCCTCTTGCTTACAGATACTCCTGCAAGTATGGAGCCTGTAATGTTGTTTACCGGTGATTTTGTATTTGTTGGTGATGTAGGAAGACCCGACCTTTTAGAAAAGGCAGCTGGAATGAAAGGTACTCAAGAAATTGGTGCAAAACAAATGTACGAATCAATTAAAAAATTTGATGCACTGTCTGATTTTATTCAGGTATGGCCAGGACATGGAGCGGGATCGGCTTGTGGTAAATCTCTTGGATCAGTACCTAGTACAACTGTAGGATACGAAAAAGCTAGAAATTGGGCTTTTCAATACGATAAAGATGAACAAGGCTTTGTGAAATATTTATTGACAGATCAACCGGAACCGCCAAAATATTTTGCGAAAATGAAATCTCTTAATAAAATAGATAGACCTTTGCTTACTGCCGTTCCTAAGTTGAAACATTTATCGGCAACTGAATTAAAAGATGCAATGGCAAAGGGAATAAAAGTAATTGACGCAAGGGTTAAAACTGATTTTTCAGCAGGATTTATTCCTGATAGCATTAACATAGAAGGTAATAATTCATTTTCAACATGGGCAGGATGGTTTTTAAATTACGAAGAGCAGTTTGTTTTATTGGCAGATGAATCTCAATTAGATGATCTTACAAGAAAATTAATGAGAATTGGTTTAGATAATATTTATGGCTATGTACCTTCTACAAAAACATGGGAAGAAAGCGGAGGTCGTTTAGAAAAAGCCAATGTTATTACACTTGCAGAATTTAAACCATTGCTTGCGGATAAAGATTTACAAATAATTGATGTGCGAAATGCAACTGAGTTCAACACAGGTCATATTGATGGGGCAAAGCATGTTTTTGTTGGAACGATTCTTAATAATTTAGATAAAATCAGTAAGGACAAAAAAGTGGTCATCCATTGCCAAAGTGGAGCCAGAGCCGCAATTGCTTATTCATTGTTAGCGAAAAACGGTTATAAAAATGTATTAAACTATTCAGGAGGTATGAATGAGTGGATTAATGAAGGGAATCCAATAGTGTCATAGCACATGGAAAAAGCAATAACATATATCATTGTTGCTATATCTACTTTATTATTAGTACAATGTAATTCACATAATAAAAAAACGGAAACAATGAAAACAACAACGGAAAACACAAATATGAAACAAATTATTGTTGACGTAAGAACCATTGAAGAATGGGAAAATGATGGTCATGCCGACTGCATGGTTAATTACCCTATGGATATTTTTGAAAGTAAAATAGAAGAACTTAAAAAATACGATAAAGTAATTATTGTTTGTCGTAGTGGAAACAGAGCGGGAATAGCTAAACAGAAATTGCTTGATGCAGGGTACTCCAAAGAAGTCGAAAACCTGGGAGCATGGCAAAATGTAACTTGTGAAAAATAAAATGATGAATACGCTATTTCAAAATTGGACTTTTATGCGTGGATTAAGATTATTACTTGGTGTAATAGTCTTAATTCAAAGCATTGTAACTAAAGATATAGTAATGGGTGGTATGAGTGCATTTCTAATCGCAACAGCTGTATTTAATTTCGGATGTTGTGGCTCAGGAGGATGCGGTGTTAATTCAGATAAAAGTAAAAACAAAAATACACTTGAAGATGTTGAGTTTGAAGAAGTGGTTAGCAAAAAATAAATTCTCTTTAATTGGAGCGATTGTGGGAGCCGTTTTGGGTTACTTATATTGGAATTTTGTTGGTTGCTCAAGCGGTACTTGTGCAATTACATCAAGTCCGGTAAACTCAACTATTTATGGTGCGCTTATGGGCTTTCTTATCGTAGGAATGTTTAAAACTGATAAAAAAAAAGATGTCGGAGAAGTTTAATGAAATAATAAATAGCGAAACACCAACCTTGGTGGATTTTTTTGCCGAATGGTGTGGTCCATGTAAAACGTTGAAGCCGATTTTAGAATCTCTTAAATCTAAAATTGGAGATAAAGCAAAAATCATAAAAATTGACATTGATAAAAACCCCAATGTTGCTAATACATATAACATCAGAAGTGTTCCTACTTTGCTGTTATTTAAAAATGGCAAAATAGTTTGGCAACAATCCGGAATAGCGCATGCGGAATTTTTAAAACAAATAATTGAACAGCATTCTTAGGTGGCTTCTATAAATTAGATTTTTTTAGACGAACAAATTTTAAACCTGCCTGTCGGCATACTGGAACAAATTTTAATTGAGCATTTTAAAAACGAAGTTCAATGCGAAGCTTTGAGGTTGCTGAAACGACAAAAAGGAAAGTTATAAAGATATCCTAAACCGAAATGATTATTGTAACACTTACATCAAATAACGCATGTACATTCGTATAAATTAATTTAATATATTTATGAAAAAAAACATGGGGTCAGCCGATAAAATTATTAGAATAATAATAGCGGTAGTAATTGCAATTTTATTTTACACAAATGTTATTTCTGGCACTTTAGGAATAGTGCTTTTAGTCTTAGCAGGAGTATTTATGCTAACGAGTTTAATTGGTTTCTGCCCACTATATAAACTATTAGGCATTAGTACTTGCCCTACAATAAAATAATTTAATCTTTTAAAAACACCAAATTCAAAACCTCTGCCTAATAGAGGTTTTGTTGTTATGTAACATTTGTTACCCATGTATTAATTAATTTGTTTCATATTTAACAAATCTAAGGGCGCATTCAAGAAGAACTTATATGTTAAAGTATGACCAGGTTGATAATCAAAATATTTGATTTAGGCGAAAGGTATTGGGAAAGTAAACAAAACTCACGTAACCTCAGCTATATTTTGGTGGCTGTATTTGTAGTGTCACTTTTAATTGGCGTTGGAAACTATTTTCAGATATTCAAATCATTTTACCTTCTTTCGCATATAAAATATACTGATGCCATTGAATTCAGCTTCAACTTTTTATTGTTTTTTGAAATGATCGGTTTGGTATTTGTTATTCCTCAATCTATTGCCAACTCGATAGCCAAACAGTTTCAGATAATGAGTCTGATTTTTTTACGCACTTCATTCGAAGAACTATCCAACCTGTCACTCAATTCACTATTTCAAGATCAATTTACCATTATTAACAGAATGGCTGCTGACGCGGGCGCAGCATTAATTGTTTTTTTTCTGACCGGCTGGTTTTATAGCTTACAAAAACACAGGCAGATTACTGACGATATTGAGCGGACAAAATTTATTAACCTAAAAAAAGTAATAGCAATCGGAGTGTTAATTGGACTATTAGTGTCTGTTTTTTTTGACATAAAATGTTACCTGGCTACCGGGTTATTCCATCCTTCCTACCCACTTTTTTATCTCGTACTCATTTTTGCGGATATGCTACTGATGTTAGCGGCGTTTAGGTATATGATTCATTATCCAAATGTTTTTCGGTATTCAGCATTTGTACTAATAACAATTTTTATACGCATTGCACTTATGGCCCCTGTTTATTATAACGCAATTATAGGAATTAGCACCGTATTGTTTGGTATTGGTGTAGCGTATATTCACAACTTATTTTTTGAAGGAAGAGTAAAACATTTAGTCAAAACAGAAACAACATCTGACTAATATTGAATACAACTTTTATCAATTAATAAAACTAAACGATCTTACTATTAGTAACTTAAATTATTTTTATACAAACTAATTTTAAGAAGTGATCATAACCTAAAACTATTGAAAATGGAAAATAATAAAAGAAGAGATTTTATAAAATCATTGGGATTATTT
>JANPOX010000556.1:0-8082 GCA_031428235.1 Bacteroidia bacterium
AGTTATGGCGCTATGTACTGGCAATATTTTGAGCAACTGGATAAGATTACTCCACATGAAACACCTTTAAAAATTAAAAAACAATTGTTCCTTCAAAAAAATACGGCCAGCGGACCAGTAATTGAACCAATAACTGCAACTACCAAATTAAAATTGGGAGATAAGATAAAAGTAAGGATCGAATTACGGGTAGACAGGGATATGAGCTACGTGCACATGAAAGATATGAGAGCTTCCGGTTTTGAACCAACCAATGTGTTTAGTGGGTATAAATACCAGGATGGATTAGGATATTATGAAAGTACAAGAGATGCAGCCACGAACTTTTTCTTCTCTTACCTTAATAAAGGAACCTATGTGTTTGAATACCCTTTGGTTGTCAATCACTCAGGAGATTTCAGTAATGGTATTACCACGATCCAGTGCATGTACGCTCCTGAATTTACGAGTCACAGTGAAGGCATCAGGGTGCAAGTAGGGAAGTAATTAATTTGGGCGTGACTCTTTTGCAAAGCTGCAGGCAAAAGAGTCGTGCTTTACACTTCAAGTCCTCGCTGCTCGTACCTCACAGCTGTGGGCTTTTCGTTACAATCACTCACGCAGTTTACTTGTACAAATAAATATTTTATTATCTGTTTGAGACTTTCGGTTTTGCAAAATAAACTGGCGTAAAAATTAACAGGTCGCTCCTGTGGAGCGTTCGACTGAGCTCACGCCGAAGTCTAATTATTTTTACCAACTATTATTACAAACAGATTGCTCCTTCGGAGCATTTTTGATTAGCCTCAGCGAGGCTGTATGTTTGTAATAAAAAAAGTGGTTTGATGTTAAAGCTCCATAGGAGCGACATGTTTTTCTTAAATAAAAAACATAGTCCACGCAAACTGACAGCAATATAAAACAGTAGTTAAACTTCAATTGAAAATAAACTTGCGTGAGGGATTGCCACGAAAATCCTTTTTCTCTCACGCCTTAGCGTGAGAGAAAAAGATTTTAGTAAAAGCCCGACCTGCCTGCCTCTTGCGGGGCACGCCCAAATGATTACAAATTCTTCTCCAATTCTTTTAATTCGCTTACCTTTTCAGCATAACCCATTTTATCAAAAGAATAAATTAAATTATTAATGATACGCTTGATTATATCAAGGTTTGAACAAGGTAAATAATATTTTGTTTCAGGTTCTACATTTAATTGTTTAATAAACGAGTCTACATCTCCCTGGTTAAAGATTAATCCTTTACTGAAAGGGTTCACGTAAAATAAAATATTATCTGATAAAGTCTTGTGCGAAGGATCAAATAAATTGGTAAAATCATTCACATAAGCCAGCACAAAATGCTGTGGTAAGTTCACTCCATAAATAGGAATACCCAATTCTTTGCACACTAAGGCATAAATAACACTCAGCATTACCGGGTTTCCTTTTTTGGTTTCTAATACAACATTGATAAAAGAATTTTGAGGAGCGTGGTAGTTGGTGATATTTCCACCAAACTGGTGCACTTCAAACATAATGTGATTAATGATCTTAACTTTTTCTATGGCGGTTAAATCATCATGCAATTCCAACCAAACATCTTGTTTAATCTGGTGCAATTGTTTTTTTAGTTTATTCTCATCAAGATCAGGATATTGATAACGGGCAATAATAGCGCAACCTTTAAATAAATCATCCTGTTCGTTCTCCGCCCAATTCTTTAAAGCATTTTGCAAAGCCTGAAACTGTATCGTATGAATTATACCTTCAATGCGTTTCTGCATCAAAGCATCGAAGCTGTTTTCCCAAGCCGTTTCTAAATGTGGAATAGCCGGCGGACCCAGAATAATGAACCTGTTTTTTACCTCAGAATATATTCCGTCATCCGGATCATCTAATAGAGTAATTAAGGCAATCACTTCTTTTAGGTTCATTTCATTTTTCTTAGGTCTCATACAGGGTTTTGATATTATATCAATGGTTGTATGGAATGATTATCATCAATGTCATTTACAATTAAAGAATGATAATCATTTCATACTAACAAAAATAGCCCCGATATGGAGCCATTTTATACCTAAGTTTTGTTTTTTTTAACAATTAGGATGTTAATCGTTGTAAACTTTCTTCTATTAATATCTCTACACTTTTAGTGTAATCGCTGGTAAACTCTTTGCGAACGCGGTTTGCGATGATGACACAGGCTGTTAAACAATTGTGGTTTAATAACTTTCCTAAACCATATAGAGCTGATGTCTCCATTTCGAAATTGGTTATCCGGTGTTCTCCTATCCGGAAATCAGTCAACATCTCATTAAGACTTGGCATTGCTGCCTTTAAACGAATTTGACGTCCCTGCGGCCCGTAAAACCCAGGTGCAGTAGCAGTAATCCCAATATGAGTTCCTTTCTGGAATTTAGAAATCAGTTGATCGGATGCTTTTGCACAATAAGGATAAGGTAAATTTGGAGTCCATCCCGTATGTTTAATAAAGGCATCACTTATGGTGTTATCACAAACACTTTCCCAATTATCATAGAAATTTAATAAACCATCTAAACCTAGTCCGTAAGAACTTACCACAATACCATTTACCGGAATATCTGCCTGCAAGGCTCCACTGGTTCCTAAACGAATCACATTTAAAGAACGGTGAACAGCATTTAATGTTCTGGTTTCCAAATTAATATTAACAGCAGCATCTAATTCATTCATTACAATGTCAATATTATCTGTACCAATACCTGTAGATAAAACAGTGACGCGCTTGCCATTAAAAATGCCGGTATGCGTAACAAATTCACGATGTTCGGTTTTAAACTCAATTTTACTGAACAATTTAGAGATTTGAGCAACACGATGTTGATCACCTACAACGATCACATCATCTGCAATGTCTTCTGCTTTTAAGTTGATATGATAAACCCGGTTTTCTTTGGTAAGTATCAGTTCTGTTTCAGGAAATTGTGACATATAGTATTGATTAAAATTAATGCTTTATAAATTGAACAAATCTAAGATATATTTCCCAAAAATCAATACTCCACAAACAAATGCAATGATCGACGAAACCAAAACAGCGGCCGCTGCTAGATCTTTAATAGCCCCGGCTTTGTGATTAAAATTCGGTTCAACCAGATCTACAAAATGTTCGATAGCAGTATTAATTATCTCCATACTAATGACTAAACCAAATAAGATGAAACAAGCTAACCATTCGGTTTGAGCGATTTCAAAAAATAAACCTGCACATACAACAATAAAAGCAATAATCACATGCACTTTCATATGATTATCCTTAAAGGCTAAACGCAAGCCATTAATGGCATAAGAAAGTGATTTAGAAAATGAACGCATACTATTAAATATTTGAAGTGAGAATAAATAAAAAGAAAGGTGAAAAAATACAAATAAAGATAAGTAAAAATAGAAATGCAAATCCTAATAGCATATCAATTATCAAACTATAATTTAGATTAAACTTTTTCATCTTGATTTATACACAGGGTAATATAATACAAGAACCACATAAAGACACTAAAAAGGCAAGTAAATCCAATGGTGTCTTTTTCAAGAAGAACATCAAAACTTTGTCTTATTAATTGAAACGGATGGTTCACCACATTCCAACTGTTGAATCTTAAATATCTTCCTAAATAAAGTCCGAATGAGATTAGCCAAAAAACAAAAGGCGTAATAATAGCCATGTAAAACGGGCTTATGTATTGCTTTAAAATTTTAAACATGTCTTTCACGGACTTGAGAAAAACAATCATCCCTATTAAAGCAAACGAAAGCAGCAGTACCAAATCAAACCATAATGGAAACGGATCTCGTAGTTTTAAGTGGAAAAGATCCGTTAAAATGTAAGGTGAATTCGGCAAAAACAATAACCATAAAATAAACAGAGGGAAGTGTTTAAAATTTAAAGATTCTTTTTTCTTTAAACCATTACTGATCCACCATGGAATAAATGCTAAAAATAAATTCCAGGCTAAAAAAATATAGGCCAGGCTTTCGCTTTTCACAATACGATAAACTAAAAGTGATGTGCAAAAGCCCGTGAACAAATAAATGAGTTGTTTGAAAGATAGTTTCATTATGTAGATGTTATTTTTTATAAATACTTCCTAAAATTTGTTTGTCTCTTAAGTCAAAGCTTCTCCAGTCGCTTGTATAATCAGACAGATAATGATAAATTTTTTGATGCAATAGTTGGGTATAAGTTTCTGAGTAATACCTTTCGCTGGAAGAAGCACTCACATAATTTTTTAGTTTGGAATTGAAATCAGCAAATTCAGGGCTTTTGGTAACGGCCATTAACTCTGGGATATTGGCATCAGACAAAGAGAATAAATAATACAAATCCACCTGAGTTATTGGCTTATTTTGAATATTGTAGTTAGTAATCATTTTATCCCAATTCACTAAACTACATAGAGCAAGGGTTGTAAACCATACAGCAACATTAGTTCTGATCAAATACCAGTTTGATTGCTTTTTATAGATCTTCCATAACATAATTAAAAGTCCTAATGCTGCAAGCGTTAACCATATATAGACTCCTATTCGCTTATAGGTAAAATTAAAATCATGAATGTAGATCTGGTTCCTCAATGCCGTGGATGATAACATCAGTACGTTTTGCGCAATCCATAAATAAACAAAAATCATTAATGCTTTATTGTTTTTCACGTTCCTAAATTCTTTCCTGAATAAATACATGATAAGGCTGGTAGCAAAAATAATGGACAAAATAATGATCCCTACCCCACTATGCACAAAATCAGAATGCGTAATGTTTTTTGGCAAACCACCATTGAAATATAAGGTTTGTATATCTCCACAATTTAAGATCACCAACATCAGGTTTAACATTACAAACAATAATAAACCGGCATAGCGTTCTGTTTCAAATTGCTTCTTACTCTGTTCATTTTCTTCCATAGGTTTATTTAAAAGAGGCAACTTATTTTCCCATGTTTCAACCGGTGCAATAACCCTATGATACAAAAAGGCATACATGAGTAAACACCCACTTATAGTAAAACAAATCCAATTAAAACTGATAAAATCCAGATTGATCCATTTGGTGTTTTCAGCAAATAAAGGGTTGGAACTTTTATACATGTTTAAGAATAAAATACTTAATAGCAATACGAGGAATGTAGCTATAACTTTATATCCTTTTTTATCAGAAGATAAATCATTCCTGAATTGCAGACGTTTAACCGAATCAATAATCATGTATACTGACACTGAAACAACCGAATAACAACTGAACAAAAAAGAAAATAATCCGGATGTTGATGTATTAAAAGATATACCCGACAGCAAAAGCAAACTAATAACATTGGCAATGACACTTAAAGCACTTGAATTCATAAAAACCGAAACTGCACTAACCAAACACAAAGCGGCAGACCATAGCCATTTTTTATTTTTTAGTAACTCAGTATTTCTAACACTAATAATAACTAATAGTGTGATCGTAAATAATAGAAAATTAATTCCTGCATTTTGTTGGTAAAATAAAAAGCTGTAAGCGCCTGTGGCTATCAGCAATAGATAATCGTTTTTTTTCATGGTTTTATGTTTTTGTGATTAATTTTATTTTGTCCCGCAGATATCGCAAATATTCGCAGATTATTTTCATGTTTTATTCTGCGTCATCTGCGCGATCATCAGGAACTTTTCCCATAAACTCCTTACTTCAAAAGCGATGCTTTTATTTGAGAAAGATCCTGATTTAACATCGCCTTTAAATTGAGTGTGGAGATGTCTTTGCATTTTTTTCCTTTAGCATAAGAATCCCGGAGGTATTTCCATTGTGTAGGTAGAATAAACCATGCACCGAGAAAAGTACTGACAGATGCGAAAGACTTTTTTCCGTTTCCATGCAAAAAAAACTGTAACCCAATTTCATCTTTAAAGGAGATTGAATAATCAAAGAGCACATGTTGTAAGTCATGGTACTCAGCTCCGGCTAATGGTTCTACGTTGGATTTTTTTAAAAATTCACCCATGGCCTTACCAAGACTTGCTTCCGGAAACTGAAGAAGTTCGGCAGTGCTCAGATTCCAGTTTTTGTCTTTTGTTCCGTAATTAAATACGGTTGGACCAATGAGCTGCGCCAACCATGACGAAGTTTTTAAATGGATCAGCATTAAATAATCTAGAAGTGTTTTGGATTGTTCTGTGGTTGCATTCATGATGATTTATTTTAGGTTAAATATTTTATGTTTCAAGTCGTTCATATTTTCATTCAGTAATAATTTAAAATCCCAATCACGAATCGAAGTTGAAAGATTACCTTTATGATAAGCCTCACAGAAATAATGGAATTGATTTGGGAATAATAAACTGGTTATGATACAGGTTCCGACAGTAAAAAAAGAAGGCTTCCCATTTCCCAACAAAAAGAACTGCATGGCTGCTTCATCAATAACATTGGTGGAATAACCCAAAAGGACATGAAACACATCGTGTCTTTCTGCTTTTGGGATCGGTTCAAATTTTTCTTTTTTGTAAAACAGTCCCAGAGCATGACCTAAACTTCCCTTAGCACAATTCAATAGATCACCCGACTTTAAACCCCAGGCAATTCTTTGTTTGTTTAACCGGGCATGAATGGGAACTCCTTTTTCCAAAAGCCATAACACGGCTTTAGCTCTTAAGGAACTTTCTGATTGATAATTGATCTCGATATTTTTCATATTTTTTTATTTAAAAAGTACTTTGAATTACAAAGCTTACATTCAAAAAAAAGGATTAACGTTCTTTCAGTAATTTTTCAAGTGCATCCAAATGATCATTAAACGCTTTCATTCCAACCTTAGTTACTGAATAGGTCGTTAATGGTTTCTTTCCAACAAATTCTTTTTTAACATGAATGTATCCTTCTTTTTCAAGCGCCGTAATATGACTCGCCAGGTTTCCATCAGTTAATTCCAATGTATCTTTCATTGTACTGAAATCAACGCTATCATTCACCATTAGCACACTCATGATCCCTAAACGGATACGGTTCTCAAATGCTTTATTTAAATTATGTATGTAGTTCTTCAAATCTGTTTTAATATTATTCTTTGTGACTTAAGGGACCTTAGGGACTCTGGGGACTTAAGGGATTTCGTATCTTCCATCCATTTCGTCTATTTTATCTCTTCTGTCTCTTACATCTCTTTAGTCCCTTAAATCTCTTTCGTCTTTCTCTCGTACTTAAACCACATCATTGTTCCGTAAACTATATGCAATATTCCGAAACCAAATGCCCAGTATAACAAACCATTCCCTAAATTAAAAGCATTAATTAAACCTAACACAATTTCGCACAATCCAAAATAACGAATATCATCATAAGTATATTTACTGGCATTAATTAAAGCCAGGCCGTAAAACAATAACATGGCCGGAGCAATATAAACAATGGCTCCATGATACAATAAAGCGATGCAGAAAATACCACCTGCAATTAAAGGAATTGCTAAATTGATCAGAACACGGATGGCAGTGTGGTCAAATAGATTTTGTCCGGATATTTTTGCTTTACGCTTGGAGAAAAAATAAGCGGTTGAAATAGAAAGTACCAATACAACCGCAGCGATTAAAATGAAATTCAAATATATTTCATTCCTGTTTAAAACCTCAACATTACCATTCACCCAATTCTCATAAATTGAATTCAAATATAAATAACCTACCACCGCTCCTGCCAATGCAAAAATTCCGGCAAATACTCCCGATAAACCACTGAGTGATAAAAAACGGGTTGATTTTTTCATCATCTGGCGAATATCCTGTATCGCCTCTAGGTGTTCAAGGTTTTCTGTTGTCATTTTAAAAGCACTTTGAGATACAAAGTTATAATTAATTTTAATACAGTAACATATATTTAACTTTTTTTGAAAAATAATTCAATCTTTAAATGATTATCTTTAACCAATGGCAAGAATTATGGCAATAGATTATGGAAGCAAACGGGTTGGTTTAGCCGTAACCGATCCTTTGCAAATCATTGCCAGTGGTTTAACCACGGTGCATAGCAAAGACCTGATCGAATATTTAGAGAACTACCTGAAAAAAGAATCTGTTGAATGTATTGT
>JANPOX010000557.1:0-2060 GCA_031428235.1 Bacteroidia bacterium
GCTTCCTGAAGAGTAAAGTTTTTGGGGCACGTCCCCGCAAAGAGGCAGCGCGGGGTCGGGCTTTACGTTACAATCTTTTTGAAGGAGGCAGGCAAAAAGGATTTACACTTCAATCCCTCGTGCATTGGTAACTGTTAACCACCATAATCTTAATAAAAAAAGTATTGGATGATCTACTACTTGTTTTAATATTAATGCAAAATCTTAAAGATCAATTCCTTCATCAATTCTCCGTTATTTACACCGCTATTATCAACTCCTTTTGTTTTAAGATCATATTCTTTCAGGTATGAGAAAACAGCTTTTAGTTTTCCTGTGCCGTAATTCTGAGCAGCTTTTACATAACCGTCAACAAAAAACGGATTAACACCTAAGGTTTGAGCTACTGCAAACTTTGATTTATCAGGCGCAAAATGATAGACCAGTATTTTTGAAAAGTAGCCGTATAATGTGCTCAATGTCATGACAGCAGGATGCTCTTTTTCATTTGCCGAAAAATAGTTGATGATTCGGTTTGCTTTTAATATATCTTTTTTTGCCAGTGCATCCTGTAATTCAAATACATTAAATTCTTTACTGATACCAATATTATCCTGAACTGCGTCAGATGTTATTTCGTCGCCCTCTTTTAAATTGATAAATAGTTTTTCAACTTCATTCGTAATCTTTGACAAATCATTTCCCAAAAACTCTGCTAATAAGAAGGAAGCTTTTGGCCCGATCTTAAATTTTTTCTCCTGCACAAAACCGGTGATCCATTCAGGAACCTGGTTGTCATACATTTTTTTTGTTTCTAAAACAACGTGGTTCTTTTGTAAGGATTTATAAATCGTACTTCTTTTATCGAGCGTTTTGTATTTATAACAAAACACTAAAATTGTTGAAGATTGTGGCTGCTGTAAATAACCTGTCAATGCATTGGAGGTGGCTGCTGTTTTTTTTGTTGGAGCATCATCGTCCTCATCATCTCCGCCTGATGCTTTACCCAATTCCTTTAGATTCTGAGCTTCCTTCACAATAATCACCTGGTATTCGCTCATCATCGGGAATCGTTTGGCTGCAGAAATGATGGTATTCATATCTGCTTCCTTCCCATACAAAATAGTTTGGTTAAATTCCTGTTCACTTTCATCGAGCACATTTTTTTCAATGTAGTCGCTGATGAGGTCAATGTAATAAGCTTCTTCTCCGCTTAAAAAATAAACTGGTTTAAAGATTTTCCGTTTGAGATCGGTGAGTATTTGATTGACTTCTTTCAAGTGTAGTTTGGTTATTTCACGAATTAAATTTACTTCTTAAAAAAGAAAAAGACGGCAATAAATAAACACAAAAAACCAACAATATGGTTCCATTTGAGGGTTTCTGTTTTAAAAACCAACAGAGTGAAGATTACAAAAACGCTGATGGAAACCACTTCCTGAATGATCTTTAACTGGAACATATTGAAAGGACCGCCATAAATTTCTTCTCCGAATTTCATCTTAAAAGCAGTGTCGCCACACTTAATCTGAAATCCGGGATTAACACCATAACCTTTTTTAGGTTTCAAATATTGGCAATTACTTAAATCCACGTTGAACTTGTAACTGTTCACGAACTCCATTTTTGAAATGTCTTTTTCCTGAACTAATTGTTCACGCAAGAATTTTAAATCCGGATCTTCGCCTTTATAATTAAGAGAAACGTTCGCGAGAGATAAAAATCTTGAAATGTAGACGGGAAGTTTGAAAAATTCATACATCGTATTTACCGGAGGAGTATATTTTAATTGAACTGCGCGGGCTACCTGTGCGATCTGAAATTTAATCTCGTCAGCGTTTTCACCTTTTTTAAGACGCATTAAGGATTTGGCGATAAACTCAGCTGCATCTCTTAAGCTTGAATCAGTGAAGTTAAATGTGTTGTAGGGCTTTTTCGTTTCGCGGGAAACGACATATTGTTCAACATCAGGAGCTTTTGCATCTTTACGTTTTTTACTCTCAACAAAAAATGACAATACACCACGCTCAAGATCTGCAAGATCCTGCTGATTGTTTAAATCAAATTTGCGGTATTTAACT
>JANPOX010000558.1:0-3492 GCA_031428235.1 Bacteroidia bacterium
GATTCAAAACCGAGATTCCCATTCTCGTTAATAAAAAACTAAGGCCTTTCCCTGCTACTTTTCTAGAATTCCATAAGCCACATAATTCGCCGGCACCGTTGTCGGAATGCTTTGCCACCAAATCATATATCATTGAATCCATTTTTCCAATAGCGGTTTCTACAGGCAATGGCTGGGTTCCTCCAACTTTTATCACACGTATCCCGCATAACAACTCCCCACTTTCTTGTGATTCAGCAGTAATAACATATACTTCCGGGTTAAAAATCCAGTCATCATTATTTGAAGTAATTTTTGATATTCCATACACTTCTAAAACTTCCCTATGCCCTATTAAATAGCGTTGACAAAGCTCTGGTTCATCAACAGCTCTAAAAACTTTAATTTTAATTTCTATTGTTTCGTCCATCCGACTAAATTTAGTGCTCAAAAAAATTATAAAAAGCTTAACACTCGTTCCAGCGGATACCTAACAGATTTCTTTTTTGGAGGATGCGCAATGAAAAACCTCAATAATAATACATCTACTTTTGATTTATCAAGTGAAAATAATTTTTCAAAATCTTTTCTCAACTCCCATGCCTCTTTTTCCATATACTCAGTGAAATCATTGTTTTCTGCGTAAGCCAAGGAATTAAATATTAAGGTTGATAAAGAACAGGTATGCACAGAAATATTGTCTTTATTTGCAGCCAACCAAACTCTTTCAAGTGCCCTTCCCGCGTTAAAAAAATCATTGTTAGAAAAACGTGGGACAGTCAATAATCCTAAAGCGGAAGCAGAAGAAATATTTTTTCGCTGTATTTTTTCAAGGCCCGATCCTAATTTCCATTCATTTAAATGGTTTACCACATCCCAGTTTTTTACAACCGTCCAACCTGCTAATTCAGTAGGTGTTAAATCCACTGTACCAAGCAAATCAACACCATTAAGCATTCGGTTTACCTCTTCATCATTCCATCTTACCTCTCCATGAAAATCATCATGACCTCCTTTATGCATAATTCTCATCCGATCAACTTTTGCAGTTACCTCACCAATCTCATGCATTTGCTTTTCATCGTCTATAAGCACCAAATCAGTTCCATCAATTGTTCTGGATAAATCTCTTAACGGTAAAAGTCTTTCAAAAGCAATTTTTTTCCGCTCAACAATATTTCTGTTTGTTACCCGAAATGGAATAGTTGAAACCAACTCATCGCAGACATGAGGTTCGAACTTATCTCTATAATCCGGGTGAATGTTATCGAAAAATCTTATAACAGCAATGAGCTTACTTTTCTCATCCAGGTTAGGGAGAACTTCTGTAATAACCTCTAATTTTAATTCATGAGCTTTCAAAACTAAATTTTCAGTGGCAGCTCCAAGGCCAGTTATAGAGGTTGTATTTTTACAATCCAACAAACCGGCAATGTAAACATCATCTCTGAACAAATAAATACTTTTACCATAATGCACCCATTGCCATGACTGAATGTTTGCACCTGATGGAGCCATACAGGCAAATCTAATGAGTTCTTCAACAGTTGATTTATCCAACAGCAATTGGCCACTTAATTCAGGAATGTTATGATTTTTAATAATCGCTACCATTTCATTATCTGTAATGGAATCAGACAATACTAATTTAGTTTCCCTGGCTACAGGTTTCTCTTTATCACAAATTATTTCTTCTACATCCACAAAATATCTCCCGGAGTCATGTAATTGATTTAATAATATCCTTCTACAAACATCCGTACATATTCCTCCACCTAAAATTACACCGGAAGCTAATTGAGGCCATGTTGTAATTGTTTCTTCGATTTCCAGCATAGATGCTTTTAACCTGGTGGTAGAAGTTTCAACTCCCAACATTGGCAACAAGTAAGGGACTTTTTCTTCGTTCGTTTTTGCTTGTTTAACCAATTTCAAATCAAGGTGATCAATTAATCCATGTAACAATGGTAACTCAGCATTAAGATCATAACGTTCAATATCTGTAGTTCCCCGATCACTCGAATTCATCACTACAGCGATACCCAATGATTTTGCTTTTTGCCGGGAAAATATTTTAGTATATAACCCATCACATACTTCAATGCAAACATCCAGTCTGCCACCTTTCATAAAAAAATCATCAGCATTTTCTTCTGTTAAACCATCTGAAAAAATAGTGACCTTTAAATAAGGATCAATTTCTGCAATTTCTCTTGCAACAACTACCGTTTTCTTAATGCCGAAATTTTGAACACCTGTTTGTATCCTGTTCAAATTTGATAATTCAATAACATCAAAATCAGCAATTCTAATCTCTCCACAAATACGTTCCATGGCAATTGTTAATGCAATTGCTTTACCAACTGACAAACCAATAACACCAATTTTTTTTGTCGATAAAATTTCCTCTTCCTCCGGTGTAATCTTATATTGATTTCTGTTTGTCCTAACATAAACAAACTCTTCCTCATCTAAAACATGCACAAGACGAATTGCCCACGGATAATAAACCCAAACTCCATAATCTTCAATAGGTGTAGCTCCAATATGATTTAACGCAGCATCTGTTAATCCTTCTTTTGTATATTTAATCTTTGGGTTTTTTAACTTTACCAGTTCTTCAAGTTGGCTCAATAATTCATCACATACATTGATAAAAGGATGCTTATCAATTATCTCATTTAATTTTTTTTTGTCAGTTGAGTTAGTTAAATAAAAAAACTCAGGAGTACACAAACTTTCTGCAAGCTTACTTTGTTTAATCAGGGGTGCCAATTTTTGTTTCATAAACAAAATAAGTAGAAAAATTAATAATAATGCAATAATTCAATTATTCGAAAGATAATTTTTATTTTTCAAATTACCATTTATTTATAAGATAAATAAAGCAATTAGTGATGCAATTTTAGTATCTTTATTTACTAGTTAATTGTGTCTAGTGGATTTCTAAAAATGGACGATCAGATTAAAATAAATGTACTATATGTTGACGATGAAGAAAATAATTTAATTTCTTTCAAAGCCGCTTTTAGAAGATATTTTACTGTTTTTACAGCTAACTCAGCCAATACAGCACAAGATATTTTAAGTAAAAACGAAATACATGTATTAATTTCAGATCAACAGATGCCCGAAACTCTCGGTACTGAATTATTAGCGAAAGCAGCCCTAGACTATCCTGATCAAATCCGGATTTTATTAACAGGCTTTACCGATATTGAAGCCTTAAAAGATGATGTGAACAGAGGCCATATTTTCAGATATCTTGAAAAGCCCTGGAATGATGTTGCACTAAAAAAGACAATAGAAGAATCATACCAGGTTTATCATATAAAGAAAGAGCAAGAAGAATTGAATAAAAAACTTTTAATTACAAATGAGCAGCTGGAATTTATGCTTAGACAAAAATTAATTTCCTGATTTATAATACTTTTTGAAATTTTACCATGAAAAGAAAAGAACCTGGCTTTAAGTATAATTACGTTATGTTGATAGATGATAATGAATTAGATA
>JANPOX010000559.1:0-8722 GCA_031428235.1 Bacteroidia bacterium
TTTAAATGAAGCGGCACATAGTGGATTTGGATTAGATAATTCTTCGGACATCAGAACATCATTTGATTATGGAATCACCGATAAATTAACCGTTGGTATTGGTCGTAGCAAATTCAGAGAAATGAATGATGCAACGATTAAATGGCGTTTTTTAACTCAAAAAGAAAATAACAAAATTCCTGTATCAGTTTGTTTTTATGGTAACCTAGGATACACTTCCATGATTACCGATAATCTATATGCAGGAACGATCCGTCCGAAAACAAATGAAGCGCATCGTGTGCAATATGCTAGTCAATTATTGATAGCCCGTAAATTTAATAGCTGGTTTTCATTACAAATTATGCCTACTTATATTCACCGTAATTTTATTAAACAACAGCTTAACACAAATAATGGTGTGGAAGACAAAAACGGATTATTCTCTCTGGGAGTTGGCGGAAGGTTAAAGTTATCAAAGCGATTTGCGTTAGTAGCAGATTATTTTTATAATTTTTCTGAATTTCAAACAAATAATCCTAACGGATATTATAACCCATTGGGAGTTGGAATTGAAATTGAAACCGGTGGCCACGTATTCCATATTAATTATACAAACGGACCAGCAATTTTAGAAAGTAGCCTTTTAACTTCAACCCAGGATAGCTGGGCTAAAGGACAAATAAAACTTGGGTTTAATATTTCAAGGTGGTTCGCATTATAATTTAATTTCAATTGAAAACACAGGAAGTTAATTTGTTGGTAAAAAGTGATTCGATTCAAAACACCGCTTTAACAAACACGACTTCTATTTTTTCAAATCATTCTTTAAAACCAGTTCACAGTTCTCCTATTTTTAATGCTGGTAAACCATCTTACTGGCAGGGAATTTTATTATTTATTATTTTCTCAATTTACGTTCTGATAAAAATATCTGAGCCAAAAAAATTTCTGAAAATTTTTGCATCTGTGTTTAGTCTGCAAGAGGCTAAACAATTATTCAGGGAAGAATTTAAATTAGCCAAACGCATATCCCTTTTTATGGGAATATGTTTTATCATGGTAATTGCCTTTTTAATTCAGATAACCAATAACTACTTTGGGTTAATATTGAAAGAACATTCACCCATTGAACAGTATCTGTTTTTTATAATGGTGCTTTGCATAACTTATTTTATCAAGTTTTTAAGTAATTATGCGCTGGCTTTTGTCACCTTAAATAATGAATTGGGTAAGGAATATATGTTTAATGTGGTTGTTTTTTCGCAAACAATTGGTATAATATTGTTTCCCTTTATAGTTTGCATGCAGTTTTCACATTATCCTACAGAATGGTTTTTATACCCCTCTTTAATCATTTGCTCTGGTTTTTATGCATTACGCATGGCTAGAGGTTTCATTATCTCTGGCTCCGAACAAAACGTAGGAATTCTCTATATTTTTTTATACCTTTGTGCTTTAGAAATTTTACCCCTTTTGATCCTGATAAAATTTTTATTGATTAATTTTTAAGTGTTGATTTTTATATGGCTACAAAGAAAAAGAAATCTATCAAAGCGCCTGCTAAAAAAGTAGTAGCTAAAAACTCAGCAAAAGTAAGCAAGGTTAAAAAAGCTGCTGCAAAAAAAGTAATCAAATCCTCTCCAAAAAAAGCTATCACTAAAAAAGCAATTAAAAAAGCGGTAAAAAAATTGCGCCCTGGCGTAACTAAAAAACCTATTGCTGTAAATAAAAAGCCTGTTGTAAAAGTTAAAAAGGCTGCAAAAAAAGCAATTAAAAAAGCAGCGCCGGTTAAAATCTCAAAAGCTGCAATTCCTTTAAAGAAAAGCGCAGCAAAACAAATTACCGTTAAACCAACTCCTGTAGTTGTTAAAGAAAAAGAGACAAAAGTAAAACTTGAGCCCACCCAAAAATCGGAACCCGTTGCAAGTACGGAGAAATTTGTGAAGGTAGGTGTTAAAACAAAGAAACAATTAATTGCAGTAGCTCCTCAGCCAGTGATTGAAGTTTCAGATTTTCCAAAACATAAAGTAAAGACTATTTTAATTTCCCAGCCTAAACCGGAAAGTGACAAAAATCCGTATTATGAGCTAGGGAAAAAATATAATTTGATTGAAACTTTCCGTCAGTTCATTAAAATCGAGGGATTACCGGTAAAAGATTTCAGAACCCAACGCATTGATATTTTAGAACATAAAGCAGTTATTCTAACCAGTAGAATGGCTGTGGATCATTATTTTAGAATGTGTAATGAGATGCGTGTGACTGTTCCTGAATCCATGAAATATTTTTGCATTAACGAAGCAACAGCTTATTATCTTCAAAAGTATATTCAATACCGTAAGCGTAAAATATTTTTTGGCCATCAAACTATCCAGGATCTTGTTGATGTGATTAGAAAAAACAGAGAAGAGAGATTTTTACTACCTGCCGCAGATGTACATAAGGAACAAATTTGTGAATTTTTAGATATCATCAATATTAAATATACCAAAGCGGTAATGTACAGAACTGTAAGTGCAGATCTTTCTGACATTAAAGATCTGAATGAATTTGATGTACTTGCATTTTTTACTCCTGCTGGTATTAATTCTTTAAAACATAATTTCCCTAATTTTAAGCAAGGAAATACACGCATCGCATGTTTTGGAGCAGCTACAGCTAACACTTTGAAAAAGCACGGGTATCGTTTGGATATTTACGCTCCTAATCCAAAGAATCCAAGTATGTCTGCAGCATTGGATGATTATATCAAGGAAGCCAATAAGCGATAATCAACATTATTGGTTTGAGATAGTAGCATCGATAACAATAATCGCCCATACATCTCATGGAATTTACCTTTACTAAAATAGAACGTTTGTGCAGTAAAAAAGCAATTGACGATTTGTTTGCAACCGGTAAATCAAAAACACAATTCCCTATCAAATTAATTTATAAGCAGGTAGACTTTGAAAGTCCCTTCCCTGTGCGGGCGATGTTTGTAGTTCCTAAGAAAAAACACAAACGTGCAAATAAAAGAAATACTATTAAAAGAAGAATGCGTGAAGTATACCGTTTAAACAAACATATACTTTACGATTTAGTAAAATGTCAAAAAATTGATTTGATGTTTATTTGTCTGACAAATGAGGAGCTTGAATATGTAACAATTGAAAAATGTATGCTGCAGTTATTGGAAACTTTGGGGAAGGTGGATTTTATTCTTCAGGAAAAGTAATCCTGTTCTTCGGGTGAGGGATTGGAGCGTAAATCCTTTTTTGGGTCACTGAGTTCTCGAAGTGCAAAAAAGTTTGAAGCACAAAGCCCGACGTCGGATGTCTCTTTGCGCCGGCACACCCAACCATTTTTTATTCAGAATTTTAAAAAAATAGAACTACTTCTTAATCTCATCCAAACTTTTCATCACTTTTTCTTTCAGTTCTTCTTTGAACAATACTAGCTTATCATAGATAACTTTATCCTGACACCCTAAAATTTGTGCGGCAAGAATGCCTGCATTTTGTGCGGCATTAACGGCAACAGTAGCAACGGGCACGCCGTTCGGCATTTGAACAATAGACAATAAAGAATCCCAACCATCAATTGAGTTGCTCGATTTAACAGGAACACCAATAACCGGCAAGGCCGTTAATGACGCTACCATTCCTGGTAAGTGTGCAGCGCCGCCTGCCCCTGCAATAATCACTTTAAAACCGTTTTTATGGGCGTTCTTCGCGTAATCAAACATACGCTCGGGCGTACGATGTGCCGATACGATAGTTACCTCATGAGGAATATCCAATTTTTTTAAAAAATCTGCTGCATCGTTCATGATTTTTAAATCACTGCTGCTTCCCATTATTATTCCTACCATACTTTTTAATTTGTGATTACTTAATTGTTGAATTATTGATTTTAAGTTTGTCAGTCTGAGCGGAGTCGAAAACTTAACTAACTATTTTAATTAAATCCTTAACCGTGATCGCTTTCTTTTTTGCTAAACTTAAATCATCATCAATAACTGTTACATGACCCATTTTACGGAAAGGCTTCGTTGTTTTTTTTCCATACAAATGAATGTACACACCTTTGTATTTCATGGCGTCAACCAGGCCTTCATATTTCGCTATGCCTTCATTATTTTTTTCGCCTAACAGATTGATCATGACTGCAGGCTTTATAATACTTGTATCACCTAAAGGCAAATTTAAAATAGCCCGTAAATGTTGCTCAAACTGAGATGTGATATTCCCTTCAATGGTTTGATGTCCGCTATTGTGAGGGCGTGGGGCAACTTCATTTACGAGCACCTTTCCATCTTTTGTTAAAAAAAGCTCAACGGCCAAAAGACCTACAATATTTAATTTTTCAGCAATTTTTAAAGCAATCTCTGTGGCTTGCTTATCCACAGACTTTTTAATGTTTGCCGGTGAAAATAAAAACTCCACTAAATTAGCTTCCGGATTAAATTCACATTCAACCGCAGGGAAACATTTAGTTTCACCACTTTCGTTGCGGGCAACAATCACTGAAATTTCCTTATCAAAATCTACTAAACGCTCCAATACACTTGGCTCTTCAAACGCATGTTCAATTTTGTGAGGATGACCTAATTTTACAACACCTTTTCCATCGTATCCGCCTGTTCTTAATTTCTGAAAAAAAGGAAAAAAATCCTTGTACTTTTCTATCTGCGCTTTATTTTCCACTAAAAAAAAATCCGGACTCGGAATATCATTACGCTGGTAAAACATTTTTTGCAAACCTTTATCTTTAATGATCTCAATTACCTCAGGTTGCGGAAAAACTTTTTTTCCTTCTTTCTGTAATGTTTTTAAAGCCTCAACGTTAACGTTTTCTATTTCAATAGTGATAATATCTTTATCCTTACCAAATTTATAAACCGTATCATAATCGGTTAAGCTTCCTTTGGTAAACTCATTGGCAAAAGCTTTACATGGAGCATTGCCATCCGGATCAAGGCAACAGATATATAAATTGTAATTAATAGCACTTTGTATGATCATACGGCCAAGCTGACCGCCGCCCAGTATCCCAATTTTTATTTTATCTGGTTGAAAGTAATTCACGGCTTAAAGGTAAATATTATTTAGTAAAACCAAAGATTTAGTGTTTTAAGAATTTTTGGTCGTGCCCAAAAGAGGCGGTCCGCCAGCTGGTGAATCGGCTTTCAAATTCTCACGCGGTAAGCGCAAATAAAAAAACCGCCTGAAGCGGTTTCTTTAATTATTTTGCTGCTTTTTTAGCTGCTGCTTTTTTCGGAGCTGCTTTTTTTTCTGTAGCAACTTCTGCTTTTGGTGCAGCAGTAGTTGATTTAGCTTTGTTACGTGGACGAAGATTTCCAAATGAACCTACTTGAATTTTTCCACGTCTTGATTTTTGATCCCCTTTTCCCATGATAAATATGTTTAAATTTAATTGTTCTCAAAAATAACTTTTTTAATGGTATTTTCAAATATAAAAATCACTCAACTCCCCCAATAATTACAATTAAAAGCGCTTATTTGGATTAAAAGGCTTTGTTGATTTTTCAATAGTAGTTAGAATTGATGTCATTTTTTGTTTATCAACAAATAATTTTTTTGCTTCCAAAACTTCCTGATCATACCTCAAAGCAGTTTCAATTCTTCCCCTTTGAAATTCAAACCGTGAGGCGATTTCCTCCTCAATAAATTGTTTTATTTCAGGTTTAAACCTAACTAAATCATCTTTTTTATTGGAAGCCATTTTGTTTAATAACGCTTCGTACTCTGTTTTAATGCTTTCATAATATTTTTCATTGGAGGCGTCTGTTTTAAGATCTTCTAAAGAGAAATCGCTTTGAGTTTTATACTTATAATCTTTATCCTTCATGTAACTCATAAAGCTATTGTAATCTTCATCAGAAAGTAAAACGGTGGATGCAGTTGTTTTAAACTGGGGATGCGTTAATAAATATTGATTAACAAATGTGAAGATGTAATTTTTGTTCATTAGGGTGGCTAATATATTACTGTACTTAACAGCCGTTGTTTTATAATCAGGAAGGATACCTGCACCATCATAAATGATTCGTCCGTTTTTTGTTTTAAAAGCGGTGATGAGTGAATCCGGAACTTTTTCAACTCTTCCTTCTTCATCTTTATGGGTATAATCCAATGCCTGAATACAACGTCCACTTGGGATGTAATATTTAGCAACTGTCACTTTTAACTGAGCGTTATAAGTTAATGGACGGGTTTGCTGCACAAGCCCTTTACCGTAGGATCTTTGCCCAATAATAACTGCCCTGTCAAGATCCTGCAATGCACCTGCAACAATCTCTGAAGCCGAGGCAGAGTTATTATCAACTAAAACAATTAATGGCATTTGTGTATCAATTGGGGTGTACAAAGAAAAATATTGTTTGCTCCATTCCTTTACTTTACCTCTTGTTGAAACAACTTCATTATTTTTATCTACAAAAAAATTGACAATATTTACTGCCTCTTGTAATAAGCCGCCAGGATTTCCGCGCAAATCAAAAACCAAAGATTTACAATTCTTCTCTTTTAATTTCAGCAACGCTTCTTTTACTTCGCCTGAGCAGTTATCTGTAAAACTGGTTAATTTGATATAACCCGTTTCTGCATTTAACATGGTGTAATAAGGAACTGCTTTTACTTTAATCTCTTCGCGTTTTAAATTTATTTCTGTGGGCGTTGTCTGGCCTAAACGGATCACTTTTAATTTTATAGGAGTTCCAGCCTGACCTTTAAGCATGGTTGTAATATCTTCAGTTTTTTTTCCAATCACATTAACGTTATTAACTTCCACAATCTCATCTCCTGCCCTAAGTCCGGCATTATAAACAGCAAATCCCTCATAGGGCTCGGTAATCGTAATTTTTTTATTAACGTCCTGAATTAAGGCACCAATGCCGCCATACTCGCCGGTGGTCATGTACCTGTAATCCTCAATGTCATTTTCGGTATAATAATTTGTGTATGGATCAAGAGAAGCCAGCATTGCTTCAATTCCTGTTTTCATTAGTTGACCGGGTTTAGTTTCATCCACGTAAGCAATATTTAACTCACGGTACAATGTATTAAATACATCCAAATTTTTGGAGATTTCAAAATAATCCTGTGAAAAATTGAATGCAAAAAAGGAAGCAACACATAAGGCAAGAATGATTATATATTTTTTCATGGATTTTATTTATTTCAGACATATAAAAATACATCTAAAAATGTATTAAAATATGTCATTTATGCTTTTTTGTAATATTATGGTATAGAAGGCTCGGTAGATAAATCAGTGGCTTTACGAAGTGAGAAAGGGGTTTCACCTATTAGTAGGGATTATTAGCATGGTTTTTGGTAATTTTGTAGTAGATCCCCGAGTTAAATTAAACCATTAACACTTAAAAAATGGCAACGCAACAACTCACCATTCCGATGTTTCCTCTTAACGTGGTATTATTACCCGGCGAAACAAAAACACTTCACATTTTTGAAGAGCGATATAAGCAACTAATTGCAGACTGTCTTTTAAACGAAGCGCATTTTGGAATTCCTTTTCTTCATCATAAAGAGGTGGGAGATTATGGAATAGAAGTTAAAATAAGTAATGTGATTAAAAAACATGCAAACGGTGATATGGATATTGCTGTGGAGGCAGTTAAGGTTTTTAAAATAGTGGAGTATTCACAAGTTCTACCTCCTAAACTGTATGGCGCAGGAATTATTCAGTATGAAGAAGAAATTTGCGAAAAACCATCTCATATTTTACAGGAATTAATAAAAGAATATATGTGGATTGCGCAGCAAAACACAATACCAATTGATGCTTTTGATCACTCTAACGTTTATGGGGTTGCTCGTTTACTGGATCTTTCTTCACTTGAAAAATATGAGCTGATTAAAGGCACTAATGCTGTTCAAAAAGAAGAATACCTGAAGCCAAAGATTAAATTATTTATTCATCTTATTAAAACAGAGACGGAATTAAAATCCAAGTTTGTGTTGAATTAGCAATTACGTCATGCTGAACTTGTTTCAGCATCTCACAGAAAGTTAAATTAGCCTATTAGAGACCCTGCAACAAGTTCAGGGTGACTGCATAAAAAAACCTCTTTCAGAAATTGAAAGAGGTTTTTTATTTAATTAAGAAGTGATCTTATTTTTTAGCAGGAGCTGCATTTGTTTCAGCAGCTGCAACCGCACGGGTTGTTGTAACAGAAACAACCGATACGTTTTTAGCGTTTAATAAAGTTGCGCCTTCAACGCTTATATCGCCAACTGAAACTGAATCACCGATATCTAATTTAGTAATATCGATTTCAATAGTATCAGGTAATTTATCAGCGATACCACGTACTTTTAACTTACGCATTTTCAACACTAATTTACCGCCTTTTTTAACTCCGTCAGATTGACCGGTGATCACAACAGGAATGTTAGCTGTAACTGGTTTGCCATCCATGATCTGTAAAAAATCTGCATGAATTAACTTATCATTAATTTTATGATATTGTGCTTCTTGTAAAACAGTTTTGTAAACTTTACCGTCTAAGTCGATCTCTACGATGTGTGCATTTGGAGTAAAGATTACGGGTTTGAATGCACGTATATCTGCCTCAAAGTGAATTTGTTCTGTTCCACCATAAATTACACATGGTACATTTCCTTTTTCTCTAACCGCCTTAGCGTTTACTTTTCCTACGTTCGCACGTAACGAACCGCTCAATGTTACTGATTTCATTTTTTGTTTTGTTTTT
>JANPOX010000560.1:0-3100 GCA_031428235.1 Bacteroidia bacterium
TTTTTTATTCGTCAATTGACGTTTTATATTTTTTGTTTGATATAACAAATGTCGTGTCGTTTTTTAGCGTAGGTATAGGTTATGGGTATACCTATCTTTTGTTTTATATTCATTTTTTTACTTATCATTGGATTTGATACGGTTTTTGGTTCATGTTATAATTATGTTTTACTTTTTTTTATTCGTCAATTGATGTTTTGTATTTTTTATTTGACATAACAAATGTCGTGTCGTTTTTTAGCGTAGGTATAGGCTATGGGTATACCTATCTTTTCATTTATTTTTTAATTGTTAATCAGGAAACATTTTTTTTGCTGGGGTATTTGCTATTTTTAAATTTCATGCTTCATAAACGAAAATAAGACGCTCGTTTAAAGTAAAAAGTGTAAACCGCAGTAAAGCGCATAAAACCGCAGTAAATAGTGGTAGTTTATTTTCATAAAATGTCAATTGACGGTTTGATGTTTCTGAATTAACTTATCATACAAAGTTCCAATAATCATTTCTAAACTTTAGTGAGAATGTAGTAGAATGTAGTATAATGAGGGTATTTCGAGTATATTAGGGGTTATTGTAGTAAATTGTAGTAAAACAGCCTCTAATGAAATCATCTACAGTTAGTTAAGTTTTTAATTTAATAAAACGTCAATTGACATTTTAAACTATTGTTATTAAACAAAGGTATAGCGTGATTATTAGGCACTTTCCGAAAAGCGGAATAATTGTAGAAAAGAGTACAATTATGGTTAAAAGTTTAGCATTCGTTGAATGATATTAATACAAACGTTATGAAGTGTTACTTAGACTAAATTCGATTAGTTTAAAACTGACTGTTAGAATTATTCTATAAGGATGAGCTATTATATGTAGATTAAGTATTCACAAGGTTATCCAAAAGGCCTTTGACTCTTGCTTTTATGTTAATATCAACTAATATCTCCTTTGTTATTTAACCAAAAAAAGACTATATTTTTGTTAGAGCGCTAATAAGCTAACAATATGAGTAATACTATATGGCTTGAACCAAATGTAAAAGATAATTTAGGACATCAAATTAATGAGATCGGGAGAGTTATTGAAAAATGTGGAACCACCACTAGTGGAGATGTGATTGTTGATTTTAAAAATGTTGGCTTTATGAATCCAACTATTATTCTTGGTATTTCATCATTAATTTCAATCTTCAATAAAAAAGGTAGGACTATAAAATTTGAAAATATTTGCGATGATATGCAAGGCTATTTAAACACTATTGTATTCCCTAATGGTATTTTCCCAGACTTAGATACTAACTGGTCGGAGAAATTAGACTCATATAAAAGCAAAACTTATTTGCCCGTTATTAATTTTCCCACCGGAAAAGATGAAAATAATACTTTTATTAGAAATAGTGTATTATCAAAACTCAATGAACTGCTGGCTGAAAAACTTAATCTTACCCTAGGGCAATTTGGGGCAGTTGCATATTTAATATCCGAACTGACTGATAATATTGTTGACCATGCAGGTATTAGAAGAGGTAAAATACTTACTCAATATTTTCCATCAAAAGAATATATAGAAGTTTGTATTATCGACGAAGGAAAGACTATTCTTGGTTCTTATCAGGAAAGTAATCAGTACTTTCCTGATAATGATAAAATAGCAATTAGTTATGCTACACAAGGGAAGTCAACTAAAAGTCCCGAAAGAGGGTTCGGTATTCCAACATCTATTAACTTAATTGTCAAAGGATTAAATGGTAAGTTTTGCTTACTTTCTGGCTCTGCTATGCTGGTTAATAATCCCATTATAGATTTCCATCCCAAATGGGCAGGGACATTAATTTCAATAAAAATCCCGAAAAATTTCCAAAATATTAACTACCGAGATTATGTTTAATTGATTATCTTTATGATAATCAATTATGAATTTCAAAAACGACATAATTAATCTTACAAATATTTACGAGAAAAGTATCTCGTCAAGGTCTTCTATTTCTATTTTAGTAGATAAATATAGAACCTCATCTGATGTAACTTTAACATTTGACTTTAATCAAATCGCTTTTATATCAAGGTCTTCAGCTCAACAATTAGTTCTTGAAAAAAAAGCTTTAGAGAAAAATAGAATAAAATTCGTTTACTTAAATATTGCACCACAAGTAAATCAAATGCTTGAATTAGCTGCGCATAAGCTTGATAGGAAAATTCCTGATGTTTATGTCAAAGAGTTCTCTAGTAAAGAGGAGTTATCTGATTTTATATTAGATTTTTAAAAAATCATTTAATAAAAAAAATAGTAGAGCATTCGCTCTACTACAAAAAAATAAAAACACTCTAGGTAAACTTGTAAGAGCCGATGAGCCAATTCCTGTGTCGGCTAATATGGACTGGAAAGATGCTTTAAATGAGGCTTATTCTTATTACAGAATGCAAAAAATAATAGCTTATTTACCACTTGCCTAAGAACAATATTCGATACAACGTGATTTAAATATTTACACAAATAATGATTTGTTCGCTAAGGATGAATTAAGGAAAGAAATTCTCAATCATATAGCCATTGGTAAAAAATTGTTAGGTGAAGCGGATTAGTTTTTCAGTAGTGTTAAATAAAATTCAATATCACACTCACTAAAAAAACGGATGCATTCTACTTTTTCCGGCAAGTTTAGAAACGTCAATTGACGTTTTAAGATATTAAGTTTTATTGACGGGTAAATTGACGTTTTGTTATTGATATTGCTTTCTTCGAGAAAGTGGAAGTTCTTTAATTGACGTTTCGATTTCTTTATCTATCAAATCCAACCCCTTTTGAATATTTAACGCTTGAAAATAAGGTCTTATAAAACGTAAATCTTTAATCAGATATTCTTCTTTGTTGTAATTAGGTATCAATTGATACTTTTTATAGATACTAGATTTTTGTAGGGTGGTAAATTTAGTTCCTGTCATTAAATGGGCAAATCGGGTAACTTCACTAACCGAGTTAGTTCCTCTAGGTTCTATATCAAATCCTGCTTTTAACAGGTAATAGATTGTCAATAATTGCCTTGCTTCTGTAATATCATTATCCGCCTCATCTTTTGTGCCGCTTATTTCTTTTTCTTTGGTTTCAA
>JANPOX010000561.1:0-2034 GCA_031428235.1 Bacteroidia bacterium
GGAAACACTCCCCAACATTGACATTAATATAAAATGTGGTAACTCTCTTGTGAGCCGTTTTGCTATAGATGCAGACCTGAGCCAGGCACTTAAAAAAAGTAAGTTTACCATAGACAGTTACCGCATAGCGGTAGATACTTACCGCAATGCTGAAAGCAAGGAGCAGAAACGGGAAATGGAAAAGCTGATTAATTCAATAAAAACAGATTTCGTTTCAGAGTTAAGTTTTAGAAATAAAGAAGCTAAAGATGTTGTAAAGTATAGAGGGCTTGTTGTTAAAATTGCTACGGATATAAACAATCGGATAGCTTTCGGAGAGAAGGTCTTACCTAAATTATATAAAGACTTAGAAGCCGCAACAATTAATAAAGAGAAAGCGGAAGCCCAGATATCTCAAATTGAAAATAATAAGATTTATGAAAATGCTTTTGAGTGGCGATTTGAGTTTCCTGAGGTTTTAGATGACAAAGGCGATTTCATTGGGTTTGATGTGGTCATTGGGAACCCGCCTTATGGTGCTGAGTTAACTCATTCTATGAAAGAGTTATTTAAGGATAAATATGCTTTATATCATACTCGATGGACAGACACTTTTAATTACTTTATTGGTCATTCTATTGAAATATCTAAGGCTGGTTCGCATTTGTGTTTAATAATCCCAAATAATTTTCTTTTTCAAAATGAATATCAAAAATCAAGAAGAAAAGTAACTGAAGAAAATGAAATAATCGAAGTAATAAATTTAGGTGATAATGTTTTTGGAGACGCAGAAGTTCCAACTTGCATTATTTTATTTTCTAAAACAAATAAAGAAGAGTATTTAATTAAGTATGGGGACTTAAGAAAAGAAATTAAAAATGAAAATATTTTTCTTGACGCAGAATTTATTAAATCCTCTAAAAGTGACATCATAGAATCCCCTTCAATCTCTTTTAGCATTGATAAAATCGGCGCTGGAATTTCTAAAAGAAATAAGGATTCCATTGTTACAATCGATATGATCGCAGAAGAGGTTGCAAACGGGATTCAGCCAACAGGAGACAAAATTTTTAGAATAAATCACCTTAAAGCTATTGAGCTAAATCTTGAGCCTACTTTATTGAGAAAAGTTTTAACCGGTAGCGATTTCAATAGGTATGTAATAAACGATAGTGGACATAAAATTATTTATGCAACCAAAGAAATTGATATCAACCAGTTTCCCAATTGCTTTAAATATTTAAAACAATTTGAAGTTCAATTATCAAAAAAAAGAGAGACAGTAAAAGGAATGTTACCTTGGTGGTGCTTGCATTGGCCTCGTTACAGAAATCTTTTTGAAGATGAAAAAATAATTTTTAGACAAACTTCTGATACAATCATTTGTAGTTATGATTGTGATAGTTATTACGCAATGAATACGGTTTTGATATTCAAAGTGCAAGACGAATTTAAAGAAGAATTTCCCTACAAATTCTTACTCGCTATTCTCAATTCTAAACTGATAAATTATCTCTATAAACAAATTACACAAGAAGAAAATAGAGTGTTTGCAGAAGTAAAGCCCATAAACGTTAGAAAACTGCCAATAGTGAAATGTTCAAGTGAAGAAAAGTATGACATAATCAAACTGACTGATGAGATACTTGCGGAAAAAAAGATTGATCCGACCAACAACACTATGCACTTAGAAAACCAAATAGACCAACTCGTTTATAAACTGTACGAACTTACTGAGGAGGAAATAAAGATTGTAGAGGGAGTCTGAGCTATGATTTATGTGATTAAATGATTTTTATGATTTTGGGAGGTTGATTTTAGAAACCAGAGAAAACTCATTTAGCTAATAATACCACATTACTTTGTATCATTCTAATTCATCACGCAGAATAACACAGCTTAGCATATTAATCAAAGGAAATATTTATATAATTTTAGATCCAACTTCAAAGATTTTTTAACTAACATACTATTTTGAAAGAAGAAGGTTACCAAGTAGAAGTGAAGAATATTTATGAATACAAGTTTGTGAGTAGAGGAAAGAAAGAGATAACT
>JANPOX010000562.1:0-1708 GCA_031428235.1 Bacteroidia bacterium
TCAACACCACCTAAATCAATGAACACACCATAAGAAGTAATGTTTTTAACAACACCTTCTAATACTTGTCCTTTTTCTAATTTAGAAATGATATCACGTTTTTGAGTTTCAATTTCAGCCTCGATTAACGCTTTATGAGAAACTACTACGTTTTTGAATTCGTTGTTGATTTTCACAACTTTAAATTCCATCGTTTTTCCAACATAAACATCGTAATCACGGATAGGTTTCACATCAATCTGAGAACCTGGTAAGAAAGCTTCGATACCAAATACATCAACGATTAATCCACCTTTCGTACGGCACTTAACAAAACCTTTAATGATTTCGTCATTATTAAGAGCCTCATTAACTCTATCCCAAGATTTACCGGCACGTGCCTTCTTGTGAGATAAAATTAACTGCCCACTAGCGTCTTCAGCTTTTTCAATAAAAACTTCGATAGAATCACCAACTTTTAAATCGGGATTGTAACGAAATTCAGATAAAGCTACTACACCATCTGATTTGTAACCAATGTTTACAACTACTTCACGGGTATTTTTAGATACCACTGTTCCCTGCATAGTTTGTGCATCAGCAATAGTGCTTAATGATTTACCATACATTTCATCTAAAGCTGTACGCTCATCTGATGAGTAATTGTCGTTTTTCTTTCCAATTGAATTCCAGTCAAAATCCGGATTACCAACTGTTGCATTTTTGTCTGCCATTTATTTAATAATTGTATTCGGTATTTCAAGGTTACCGAAGCGGTTAGTTTATAGTTTTTATCCCAATTTTTACCCTGATTAAAAAGCGGGCTACAAATATACTGTATTTCAGGTAACTTTTTTAAAGGATGATAAAATAAAATTTATTTTAAAGTGCTGTTTTTCAATAGTTTAAATTCTACATATACCTTTGTTTGTATGATAATATGTTATATATTTCGGTAAATTCCGGCTAAACTTAAGGGTATGAATTCAATCATCACACATGGCATAGAGATCTCCGTTAAAACACGGTATTATGCACCGCAATCTGACCCTAAAAACAATCATTACTTCTTTGTATATGAAATAACCATTACTAATAAGAGTGATTATACCGTCAAACTTTTGAAGCGCCATTGGGATATTACAGATGCCTTTGGAGAAAAAAGAGATGTGGAAGGCGAAGGTGTAGTGGGTGAAACACCCACTATGGAACCCGGCGAATCTTTTTCCTATAACAGTGGTTGTGATTTTACAACAGACATTGGCAAAATGAGCGGCTATTACATCATGAGAAAATTAGTGGATCAGGCTGAATTCAATGTTTTGATACCGGAGTTTTTGATGACGCTTCCTGCGAGGTTGAATTAGAATCACAGATTTAATTTGTAAGTTCGAGCTTAGTCGAGAACAATTGTAATTTTGGTGATACCTCACTGTAAAGCTATTTCAAGTTTAATAATTTCTTCTTCTTTTCTTTTTCCTTGATGAAAAAGAAACAAAAAATCAAGGCGAAAGACCAACCGCCATTTTTTGCGCGCAAGGCGGCCCAGGAAACGGAGTAAAAAATGGCGGTTCGCACTCTTTCGCCAAAACCAGCCGCACTATTACCATCGTATGAGAGAGGTGCTAGCGCTGTGCTCTCGGGAGTTTATAGCAAACTATATCTTACAAGAAAATGATGAACATCTGATTATGTATTAATGGCCTATTAAAATTTAGCGTATAAATCA
>JANPOX010000563.1:0-8443 GCA_031428235.1 Bacteroidia bacterium
CCCAAATGAAAAAATACATCACTACTTCTTTTTTTGTTTTTGCAATGCTGAATGTAATTGCACAGGATTCCACTAAAGTAAACCCTCTAACCTTTTCTGCTTATGTTGAGACTTATTATTCTTACGATATAAGTAATCCCTCAAATCATGAACGGCCATCTTTCTTTTACAGTTTCAACAGGCATAATGAGGCGAATTTAAATTTAGGATTCGCCAAAGTAAATTATACTAGTGATAAAGTGAGAGGTAATTTAGCATTAATGACAGGAACCTATGCTCAATATAACCTATCCAATGAGCAAGGTTTATTAAAAAATATTTTTGAGGCTAATGTCGGTTTTCGGATTTCAAAAAATAAAAATATTTGGTTAGATGCAGGAATTTTTCCGTCACACATTGGTTTTGAAAGTGCCATTGGAAAAGACTGTTGGAACCTGACTCGTAGTTTACTAGCAGAAAACTCTCCTTACTATGAGGCAGGTGCTAAATTAAGTTTTACCTCTAAAAACGAAAAATTATACCTGGCAGCTATGTATTTAAATGGTTGGCAAAGAATTCAAAAAAGAGCTGGGAATCAGACTCCGGCTTTTGGTACCCAATTAACGTACAAACCGAATTCAAAAGCTACTCTTAATTGGAGTAGCTATATAGGCAACGACCTACCGGATAGCATTAGTCAACTTCGAGTATTTAATAATTTGTACGGTCAATTTCAAGTTACAGAAAAAATTGGTATCACTGCGGGTTTTGATATTGGTTTACAACAAGTAAAACATGATACTTCTGCTTACAATAATTGGTATTCGCCGGTGTTAATTGTACAGTACAAAGCCACAAAAAAAATACGCATTGCTGCCAGAGCAGAATATTATTCAGATGAAAAAGGTGTTATCATTGCAACCGGAACAGTTAACGGTTTTCAGACTTTTGGTTATTCCTTAAATTTAGATTATGTGATAAGTGATAATGTTTTATGGAGAATTGAAGGAAGAGGTTTAAACAGCGTTGACAGAATTTTTACAATGGATAACAAACCATCCTATGAAAATTATTTCATCACTTCATCATTATGCATACATTTTTAGGCATTGAAATTGATAAGTCCTTTTTTTTATCTTCTTAATTCTAAAATAAGTCATCTAAACTACTACTAACAATTATGCGAAGATATTCTCTCTGTTTCTTCGTGTCTCCGTGGTGATTCTTAAAATTGAAAATAAATAAACGGCTGCATATCACCGCTTACTAACTGATATATACAAAATACACCAAGCACTACAACAGCACTCATAGCAGGTAACGGCATATCAGAAAAATAAGAACGGTATTTCTCTTTGAAGTTTTCCGGGATCCAATGAATTAAATATCCAATTGCAATGACTGCAAATACAAGGGCGTAACCTCGAATAATCCCGAAGGTCAATTCAATGCCAAGGTGATTCTTTATTCTATCAAAAATCAAAGCAACGGTTTCCAGGTTATCGCTTCTGAAAAATATTCGTGTAAAACTGATAAATGATAACGTCACAAAAACCAACAATGCTTTAATAATAATTGATTCAGAATTTTTGAATGGAGAAACCTTCTGCCATAATTTGTGTACAACCAATCCCAATCCATTTAAACCGCCCCAAATCAAAAACAACCATGAACTCCCGTGCCAAAAGCCTCCCAGCAACATCGTCACCAATAAATTAATATTGGTATTCACACTTTGTTTTACCTTTGGAAAAAAATAAGCCAGTACAACAAACACAATAGCTATAAACAAAAGGACGAGCAGCAGCCATATTTTTCCTGTAAGCAAAACTAAAACAATCGATAAGAAAGCAATACAAATGTAAGAGCCAACTGTTCCTTTTTTATTGCCACCTAATGGAATGTACAAATAATCTTTGAGCCAGGTGGATAAAGAAATATGCCAGCGTTTCCAAAATTCACTAACGTCTTGCGCCTTGTAAGGCGACTTGAAATTTGTTTTTAAACGGTAGCCCAGCAATAGCGCAATGCCGATGGCAATGTCTGTATAACCACTAAAATCAGCATAAATTTGTAGGGAGTAACCAAAAACTCCAAATATGGTTTCCATGCCTGAGTAGTACGTAGGGCTATCAAAAATCCGGTCAATGTAATTTATACCAATGTAATCTGCCAGTATCTTTTTTCCTAAGCCATTCATAATCCAGAAAATTGCGTAACCAAATTCTTTGCGCGATAAATTGTAAGGTTGATAAATCTGATATAAAAATTCATTAGCCTTTACAATTGGTCCGGCAACCAAATGAGGAAAGAAACAAACAAAGAATCCATAATCGAAAATAGATTTCACCGGGGTAACTTTCGCACGGTACATATCAATGGTATAGGAAATGGATTGAAATGTAAAGAAGGACACGCCAACCGGTAGGATCAGTTTATCCATCGGGTCATTGGTGGTAAAAAAAGTATTACTGAATTGCGTGAAGTAATTAAAAAAATGAATATCAGAGCCTGCTATTTGATTTACACTTTCCACAAAAAAATAAGCGTATTTGAAATAACACAACAGACTTAGATTAAGAATCATACTAAACGTGAGGTACATTTTTTTCTTTCGAATAGATTCAGTTTTATAAATGAGCCTGCCCCAATTATAATCACTGATGATTGTAAAAATGAGCAAGATCAAAAAGATTCCGCTGGTTTTATAATAAAAGAAAAAACTAACCAGTAATAAGAAAAAAGTACGTAAGGTGTTTTTTTTATAGATCAGAGAGTAAATGGCAAGCACTGCGGCAAAAAAGCCCCAGAAATATAATTGTGTAAAAATTACTGGCTGACCCTTCACATAAAGGAAATACGGTTTTAAATATGTGAGGATATCGTTGAACATTGCTGTCTATTTAACCTTGCTGTTATATTTATAACTTTTATTAATCGCATCAAACATTAAGCCTGCCAAGAGATTATACCCTCTGCCATTAAAGTGGACCTTATCTTTAGCAGCCAGTCCCGCTTTCTGCCATTTTACAATTGATTTATAACCACCCATCACGGCATACAAATCATATACAGCGGCCTTGTGTTTTTCCATTAACTCAAACATGGCTTCTTCAGCTTTTATAGGGCGCTTATTCGAAACTCTTTTAGTCATGTAATTATCAGTAACCGTTGTAAATAAAAAAGTACAATGAGGCGAGGCAATCTTCACTAAAGAAATTAAGCTGTCGTAATTTGAAATGAACCGCTCTTTTGAAAAATTCGCATCATGTGTATCATTTACTCCCAATGAAAAAATCACCAGGTCAGGAGGAATTGTTGCCAGCTCATTTACAAACTCCTGACATCTCAGATAAGATGAAGTGCTTGCTCCATTAACACCAATGGCCGCATAATAAAATCCGGGATTAGTATTATCAATACTAAATCCACGAATCATAAAATCCTTTATACTAGTATCCTTCCGCACTAAATTGAAATTCACCGAATCGATAAATGTTTCAAAAGTAAATTCAGTATATCCTTCTTTCATTAAATCTCTTCTTACAAATTGCAGTTCAGTTTGATTGGTTAAAGAAAACTCAAAGCTTGGATTAAAATTATGATACACTCTTAAAGAGTTGAATGATTGATGATGATTGTTTTTCACCAAATTGAAACCAAAGGTATTCGCACTGTCATTGGTTATTCCAGCCATACCTGCCATGCCAAGATTGTCACACATTTCTTTGGCAAGTGCACTTCGTTTGCGGATCCATTTTCCATCAGTAAACGATTTAAAAAAATGGGGACTGTTTGTTTTGACGATTTTAAAAGGGAAAATAAAAGTTCCGCCACCTTTGAATTTTCCTATGTCCTGAAATCCATCCATTAGTACTTCTGTCCAAAAACCCGCTTGTATATGCGAACCACCAAAATGCACAACGCTTACTTTTCTTCTTTTGCCTTCTCTTAATTCATCCACTTTCTTATAAAAATTCATGAACTGAGAACTGTCTTTTGCCATATACAATTTACTCTGATCATAATTTATAAAAGGATATTGCTGGGCTTCAATAATAAAGGGCATGTGATTAAAGACGCACGTCAAAAGGACAATGTAAATTATATTTGCTTTTTTTAGTATGGTTCTATCTTTTATCATTTATCTTTTCTCCTGAATCCTAAATCTTTTTATTTATTCTTTACAAAACCATTATAATCACTCATCAATGACGAATACAACAACACCGCTATTTTTCTGGCGCCACCTGAACTGAAATGAATATAATCTTTAGCTCCTATTCCTTGCTCCACCCATGCGAGCATACTGTTACGGCCTCCCATACAATTATACATATCAAAAAACGCACAATCTGTTTCGAAAGCCGATCGTTTAATCGCATCCCGTAAATCCTCTAATTGAGGATGCGTTGCATAATCCGCTCCTACTTTCACACTCATATCTGCTGGCCCAATTACTAGTATAGAAGCTTGCGGTGCTAATTTCTTAATTATTAATATTTGTGCTTTTAAATACCTTCCAAAATTATCTGCCTGTTCTTTTGTTGTGATGTAGGGCAATGAATTACCACCAAACTGAAGAATGATTAGTTTTGCGTTCAGGTAATCATAAAATTGCTTCAGCTGGCCGAAATTGATCTGGTTAAAAAATGTACCTGAACTACCACGTAATCCAAAATTATCTACCATCACGCCTTTGCTTCCTTCTAACGAAACACCATAAAAATCAGGACTATCTTTTCCTCTGAATTTAAATTCCTGCAGTAATGCGCCTTGATTTAAATTAAATTCTTTGATATTAAAATTCCCTCCGACAACTAATGAATCAGAGGCGTTCAACGTTCCATTTTCATATAACTCTACATGCGTTTTTGTTTGAGCACCACCATAAAACAATTTTACTTTTTTATACGCTGCTGCTTTTGGTCCGCCATTTTTACTCGTTACAACTTTTACCCAGGCAGATTTATATTGTGTAGTATCTGTAACAGGTGCGTAATTATAGAAACGCGTAAGGTGTGCTAATGCGCCAAAATTATTATGTTTTACACGCTTGTCTTTGCCAGCAAAAACAGGGTAACGGTCCCAACCTGCGCTCCACGATATTTTATTGACAACACTTGGTGCAACCGGCATAAATGAAATTAATCCTGGACCTTCGCCTCCAAATTCACTTTGTAATTTTAACCTTAAATAGTCACTGATTCGATCTCCTTCTATCTGCGAATCTCCATAATGCAGGATACGAATACTTTTATCTTCGTTACCAATGTTTGCCAGAGCATTAAAAAAATTAGTCATTGCTGTTTTTGATTCATTCTTGTATTGAATGCTGGTAATGAGTTTTAAGTTCGAATCAATTTTTACTAATTTAGCGGCAACAGGCAAGGGGCTTTCTTTTTCGACTTGGACAAGAGTATCTGCATTTGTTTCAAGGGCTTTATCTTCTGCATCCGCTAATGCAATGATGTTTGAAATATCGGTTTTTTCAATTTTATCTTCCAAAAATAAGGAAGCAAACGTGGGATATTGAATGCATAGTTTTTCGGTAACTTTAATGCCATTTTTAGGGAACACTAAACTAATTGCAGCTAAAAGCAGAAATGTAAATGAGATGAATAAAAGCGTATGAAAAGGTTTTTGCAAGGTTGGTGTATTTTTAAAAGCAAGATGCTAATTACTTTTCAAAGAGATCAGGAGAGGGCAATTAGTTTTTCACAATAAAAATTGTAAAAACATGTCTTTAGGGAAAGTAAAAGCTGTGTAATATCATCGAAATAACTTTACACTTTACGAGTAGGTTTTTACAGATTTTCAATAGCGTCATATTTCAGTTAATGTTTTATTAATCAATAGGTTAGAAACGCTAAAATTTAATTTCGAAATTAAGGGTCGGTATAAGTCGGTATTTTCCTAAAAATTTATGGAAATCATTGATTTTCGGGTAAAATCCCTTATTTTTGCACCCCTTATATTTACTTAAATAACAAACATGAATATATCTAAAAAAGACATTAGCCCTTTAAATGCTGAACTGAGTATTACTCTTGCTCCAACAGATTATGAAGCTAAAGTAGAAAATGCTATAAAAAAAGTACAAAAACAGGCTGCAATGCCAGGTTTCAGAGCTGGAAAAGTACCTGTTGGTCTTATTAAAAAACAACACGGTAAATCTATTTTGGTTGATGAGATCAATAAGATCTTAAACCAGACCTTGTATAACTATATCAACGAAAACAAGATCGAGATCCTTGGAAATCCAATGCCAAAGGAAGAAACCAAGATCGATTTTGATAATCAAAAAGAGTGGACCTTTAACTACGAATTAGGATTAACTCCACAATTTGATGTTAAACTGGATAATTCTCAATCGTTTGTTTACAACACCGTAAAAATTGACGAAGAGTTAGTTGAGAAATACCTGAAGGATGTAAAACGCAACTATGGCAAACCTTCTAATCCGGAAGTTGCAGAAGAGAAAGATGTATTATACATTGATATTGTTGAGCTGGATTCAGAAAATAACATTGTTGCAGGTGGTGTTTTTAAATCAACCAGTATTGGAATTGACCGTTTGAAAAATGAAGCTGCTAAAGCAAAATTAATTGGTGCTAAAAAAGAAGATAAAATTATCATCAATGCAAATGAGTTATACGATTCAGCAGTGGATAAATCTATTTCTTTAGGCATAGATAAAGAAGTGGCCGAAAGTTTTAGTGCTAACTTGCAATTAACGGTTCGCAATATTGCCCGTATGGAAGATGCTGAATTGAATCAGGAATTGTTTGATAAATTATATGGTGCAGGGACTATAAATTCTGTTGAAGAGTTTAGAGAAAAAATAAAAGGCGAATTAGCATTGATGTTTGCACAGGATACAGACCGTAAGTTTGTAGAAGGCGTTGAAAAAACTTTGGTAGAAAAATTAAATATTACATTACCGGATGATTTCTTGAAGCGTTGGTTAATGGCCGTAAATGAAAAGCCTTTAACAAAAGAGCAATTAGAGGCTGAGTATCCCTCGTATGCTAAAAACATGCAATGGAAATTAATTGAAAACAAGATCATCAAAAACAATAATATTGCTGTAACGCCTGACGAAGCAAAAGAAGAAGCATCTAATTATGTGCGTTCACAGTTTGCACGTTACGGACAAGCACCTGACGAAGCCGAAGTAGCAAAAATTGTTGATGGTATTTTAAGCAAAGAGCAGGAAGCACAAAAAATATTTGAAGGTTTATATAGTAAAAAAGTATTGGACGTTTTAAAAACATCCTGTAAATTAAATACTAAGGAAGTAAGCTATAATGAATTTTTCGGAATTAAGGACTAAACAATAACCATTTTAAATTGTTCATCTAACATCACAAGATCTATCAAATGCAAGGAGTTTATATAACAAAAGCTGCCAAATTTTTACCTAATGATCCCATTTCAAATGATGAGATGGAATCTTATTTAGGAATGATTGATGGTATTCCCTCAAAAGGAAAAGGCTTAACTCTGCGCAACAACGGAATTAAGACACGTTATTATTCAATAGATAAACAAGGAAAATCGACGCATTCAAATGCAAAGATGACGGCCCTTGCTATAGAGCAATTAACAGACGATAATTTTAAGCAAACCGATATTGAATTATTAGCTTGTGGAACCACCTCTCCTGATAATTTATTGCCTTCTCATTCAGTAATGGTTCATGGAGAATTAAATTGTGGGCCAGTAGAATTGATATCAACAGCTGGTGCATGTTGTGCAAGTATGCAGGCTTTAAAATTTGGCTATAATTCTATTTTAGCAGGAAGTTCAACGAACGCAGTTTGTACAGGTTCCGAAAAATTATCCTCTTTAATGCGTGCTGAGCATTATGAAAAAGAAACCGAACGATTGACTGAGATGGACAAACATCCTATCATAGCTTTCGAAAAAGATTTCTTACGTTGGATGTTATCGGATGGGGCAGCGGCTTTATTATTACAAAATAAACCTCGTCCCAATTCACTTAACTTAAAAATTGAGTGGTTAGAAATTAAATCATTCGCTAACCAATTAGAAACATGCATGTATGCCGGCTCTGATAAAAATGAAGACGGCACCACAAAAGGATGGAAAGAATATTCGTCTGAGGAGTGGTTACAAAAATCCATTTTTGCTTTTAAGCAGGATACCAAATTATTAGGAAAAGAAATCGTTCCTACGGGTACAAAATATTTGAAAGAAATTTTAGATAAAAGAGGATTTGATGCTTCTACAATAGATTATTTCTTGCCTCATTTATCATCCGAATTTTTCAGGATGAAGATTGCCGAAGAGATTTTAAAATACGATATCCAAATTCCACAGGAAAAATGGTTCACTAATTTATCATCTACCGGAAATATTGGCTCTGCTTCTATTTTTATAATGATTGAAGAATTAATGAATTCCGGCAAATTAAAACAAGGTCAAAAAATCCTGTTAA
>JANPOX010000564.1:0-16645 GCA_031428235.1 Bacteroidia bacterium
AAAAAAAAAAAATATAAAAAAAAAATTATATTTTTTAAAATTTTGATTTTTTTTAAATAAACCGTTTTATATGCATTTTAAACTCTTGGTTTAGCTCTCAAAAAACACGACTCCAAAAGAATGGATTGCACTTTATGAAGAGCTGTTTGCGCAGTCGAAGTCACAGAAGACTAAATAGTCTTTCAGATGACTTTATAAAGAACTGTTTCTCATGTTACTTTTTTTCTTAGTCAAAAAAAGTAACCAAAAAAGACAAGTCAAAACGATGTCCCCGCGCTCTTTGTATTTATAAGATTCGCATCCAAAAGAGGACGATACTTTTAGAAAAAGTATTCAAAACTTAATTTCTTTTTCCTTGATGAAAAAGAAACAAAAAATCAAGGCGAAAGACCAACCACCATTTTTTGCGCGCAAGGCGGCCCAGGAAACGGAGTGAAAAATGGCGGTTCGCACTCTTTCGCCAAAACCAACCGCACTATTACTAACGTATGAGGGAGGTGCTAGCGCTATCTAGTCAGAGTTTTATAGCACATCTATATCTCACAATAGCATGATGAACATCAGGTGTGGGACTATGATTTTGTGCAGCAATAGCAGTAAAATGAATGAAGCGTCGGCACGAGCAAGCGGATTCATTTTATCTGCGGTTTTGGGTGGAACGATAGTGGAACACAAAAATTGCCTATCACAAAATCATAAGCTTTTGGATACTTTTGGCTGCAAAAGTATCAAAGAAAATATCAAGGAAAAAAGTAAGATAGAGGAGCTTTTGGATACTTTTCGCAAAAGTATCATTTATGATAAAACCTTGTCTTATTAAATACAAAAAATTAGTCCCAGATTCGTCAAGGAAAAAAGTAAAAGAAAATACACGCCTTGGACAATTAACAAAGCTAGGTATGAGATTGCTTCGTCGTCCCTCCTCGCAATGACGTTATGCTTTTGGATACTCCCGATAACTATCGGGATCGCAAAAGTGTCGTTAATATATTAATGAGTTTTCTTTCACCTTATGTGGTACGCATCTCGCCCTTCGACTCCCCGTCCGCCAGCTCGAAGTGACAAAACAAAAAAGCGCTTTGAATTGAGCGCTTTTTTTATTGAACAATTTTAGTATATTTATTCCTATTAAATTTTAATTCTATGAATTACATCTATAAACTAATAGTATTTATAATTGTTATAGCACCTGTGCGCAACTACGCACAAGGCTTTCAGGTGAACTTACAAGGGCAAAGGCAGCAAGGCATGGGCGGTGCAGGAACCGCACTCGTGCAGGATGCTTCCTCTTTATTTTTTAACACAGGCGGTGCATCCTTTGTGCATGGTAATTCTATGATTCTGGGCGTAACCCCCACCTTTGCACGCGGTGCTTATATGGACGACAAAACCAATATAGTATCACGCACCAATTCTCCGGTGAGCACACCTTTTGCGGCTTATGGTCTCTTTGAAATTAAAGACAGTTCAAAATTAAAACTGGGTATCGCGGTTTATACACCTTTTGGCAGTACGGTACAGTGGGAAGATAAATGGACTGGCCGTTTTGCATTGACTCGTTTAGAATTACGAGCCATTTTTATTCAGCCAACAGTGAGTTACAGAGTATGTAAGCAATTAGGAGTCGGAGCGGGATTTGTTTACGCCACCGGGAAAGTGAATCTGCAAAAAGACATTCCTATTATTGATGCGAATGGAAATTACAGTCATGCTGAATTAAACGGTAAAGCGCATGGTTACGGTTTCAATGCTGGAATATATTTTCAGCCCAGTGAAAAATTGAGTATTGGTTTAACCTACCGATCTAAAGTGAACATGGAAGTGAAAGATGGTGAAGCTACTTTTACCGTTCCAGAATCAGCGGCACCTAATTTTCCGAACGGAAAGTTCACTTCAAAGTTACCATTGCCTAGCGTTACAACTTTAGGATTTGCTTATAAAGCTTCTTCTAAATTAGACTTCGCATTGGATATTAATTACGTAGGCTGGAAAGCTTACGATACTTTATCTTTTGATTACGAAAATAATACCGCCTCTCTGATCGATACCAAATCTGCAAGACGTTATAAGAACACGTTTGCTTTCCGTGCCGGTTCTCAATATAAAATCACAGAAATTTTTACCGCACGTTTAGGTTTGGCATACGGAATAACCCCAGTACAGAATGGTTATGTGACTCCTGAAACACCTGATGCTAATCGTGTTAATTACACGGCGGGCATTGGTTACCGCATGGGAAAACACATTCAACTGGATGCGTCTATTTTATTCACGCACCTCGAACGAACAGACACAAACACCGAAACGAATTTAAGTGGTACCTTTAAAACAAACGTTTGCGCCCCGGGCATTTCAATAGGCTATAAATTTTAAAAAATCGTTCATGAAACTATATCACTACTCCTTATTTATTCTGCTTGCAACCCTGCTGGGATGTAAACCAAAGTTCAATGTGCCCGATCCGGAAGCAGGCGACATCAACGTTTCTAATTACGTAGCCGTAGGTAGTTCCATGACCGCTGGTTATGCGGATGGTGCCTTGTATTATGAAGCACAGCAAAACTCTTATGCCGCAATTCTTGCCGAACAATTTAAACTGATTGGCGGCGGTGAATTTAAAATTCCCATTGTATCGCAAGGCTCTGTTGGTATGGGTAATAACAACAATGCCTATTCTTTATTAGGAAACCGCACTGATTGTTTGGGTGCAGTTTCTATAGGGCCAGTAAAAGTAGCCACACAGGGAGATGCTTCTGTTTTCTCAAACGTATATAACGGTCAGGGGCCATTCAATAATATGGGAGTACCGGATGTAAAAGTAATTGACATGGATGCAAACGGCTATACAAATTCTTTTTATGCACGAATGGCATCTAGCTCATCTTCATCCATATTATCGGATGCCGTATCTAAGAATGCAAGTTTTTTCTCCGTGATGCTTGGATTAAATGATGTCTTAAATTATGCTTTAAAAGGCGCTGCTTCAGAAAGCATTACTCCATTAGCAGGCCCTGTTGGTATTGGTTTTGAAGCCAGTATTAATAACGTGATGGATAAATTAACTGCTAATGGCGCCAAGGGTGTTATTGCTAATATTCCAAGTATCAAAACGATGGCCTACTTTAATACCATTGCCTGGAATGCCTTAAAACTCACACAAGTAAAGGCGGATAGTCTGACGGAATATTTTTATAACCAGGATTCCACAAAATTTTACGAAGGCAACAATCCCTTCATCATCGAAGATACTTCTGTTGCTTTTGTAGGATTGAGACCAATCAAGGAAGGCGAATTTGTTTTATTGAGAACACCCCTTGACTCTATTAAGTGTCATAAATTCGGCTCAGTCAGGCCTCTCACTAACGAATTCGTATTAACCCTTCAGGAAATTGATGAGATTGAAAATGCTATTACAAATTACAATAGCATATTAAAAAATATTGCATCTTCAAAGGGCCTGGCTTTTGTAGATGTAAATTCTTTTTTCTCAAAAGTAAAATCAGGTTTTATGTATAACGGTGTAGCGGTAAGTGCAGCGTTTGTTTCGGGTGGTTTCTTTTCACTGGACGGATTGAACCTTACGCCCCGAGGAAATGCTCTTATCGCCAATGAGTTCATTAAAGCCATTAACAGTAAGTACGGTTCTAGTATTCCTGAAACAAATGCATTAAGTTATCCTGCTGTTATATTTCCATAAAAATTTAGTCAGAGTAAAAAACCTAATTGGTCGAAATACGGAAGATGCTTGAAATATTTTATTAAATTTATAATAACCAAAACCAAACAACATGAGAAAAATCTACCTTGCATCTTTAACGTTATTAGCCTCTGTCGGATTAATGACAGCTCAAACTCCGTGTTCCACCGGAAGGTATGCAACTGATACTTTTAGCGCATATACAACTTCCACCAGTGTGGTATTTGGTTCAGCCATTAAAGCAAACGGATCGACCCAATCTCTAACCATGAATATTTACCAGCCAACAGGAGATTTAGAAACGGCAAGGCCATTAATCATTTGGGCACATGGCGGAAGTTTTTCTTTTGGTACAGCAAATGACATTGACGTAACGACTTTATCGCAACGTTTTGCTAAAAAAGGTTTTGTTTGTGCTTCCATTAATTACCGTTTAGGCATCTCACCTCTTGATTCAGTTGGTTTGGTAAAAGCTGTATTGAGGGCAGTTCAGGATATGAAAGCTTCAGTTCGCTTTTTTTATAAAGACAAGTTAACAACAAATACCTATAAAATTGACACAAACAATATTTTCATTGGTGGTAGTTCTGCAGGTGCTGTTACCTCATTACACTATGCTTACCTTAACAAACAATGTGAAGTAAACCAATACCTGAGTACAGCTACATTCAATGCATTAGGCGGAATGGAAGGTTTAAGTGGAAACCCAGGTTACTCAACTAAAGTGAACGGTGTGATTAATTTATGTGGCGCATTAGCAACTTATGGCTGGTTAGAAGCTGGTGATATGCCGTTTTGCTCCATGCATGGTACTGTAGATGGTACTGTGAACTATCAGCGGGCAGGCGCCCTTGGCTTATTAGTGATTGATGGAAGCCGTTATATAAAAAAACACGCAGTAGCCATTGGAGTTAATAACCCTCTTTATACCTGGTATGGTGTAGATCACGTACCGTATGCAGGAACCTCTGCTACTAACATTGCTTATATGGATACCACTGTTAGTTTTGTGAGAGATTATATAATTTCTCGCATGGGTTGCACAGATGCACCCATATTGCCGCCAAATGCGCCAGCCAGTAATCCAACCTTGTATCCCTATAATGCTTGCACAGTTGGAATGAATGAATTAACTACTAATGAAATAATTTCTTCTGTTTATCCTAATCCTTCTGATTACGATATGACTATTGAATTTTCAAAAACTAATTCCACCCATCAGGTTGAATTATTTGACGTGACCGGAAAAATAGTATTATCGGATGTTACCGGGCAATCATTTTATAAAATCAAAAAGAACACTTTATCACCGGGACTCTATTTTTTAAAAGTGAGTGATAAAGCAGGTGATAGCACTACGCGTAAAGTTATTTTTAAATAAAGATTTACATAAAATTAAAAAGAAGCTGTCTTGCAAGGACAGCTTCTTTTTTTTCCTTTAATTTTGGTCAGAATTTTTTTATAACGAATAGCTAATTTATTATCGAAGTGATAATAAATTATTTGCCGATACAGAACTTCGAAAAGATGTTTCCTAAAAGGTCATCATTAGTAACTTGCCCTGTGATCTCGCCAAGGGCTTCTAAAGCATAACGGATATCGAGCGCTAAAAAATCACTTTGGATGTTGGAGCTTAAACCTTCATTAACTTTAATGAGGGCTTGTTGCGCATTATTCAATGAACTCACGTGTCGTGAGTTGGTTACGATGGTATCGGTAGTATTAACGGTGCGCGTATCAAATAAATTAACGAGTGTGTTCTTTAGTTCCTGGATACCGCGCTGCTCTTTGGCAGATATGAATAAGATATTGGGCACATCTTCAAACTCCTGTTTCAGTTCTTCTAAATTTTCAAAATCTATTTTATTTCCTACTACTAACAGTTGCGAAGTACCTATATGATCCTTAACCACATTCATTTCTAATTCAAGGTCGCCCCTGCTTAGTTCATGCGTATCGAACAAATAAATAATAATAGCAGATTTTTTGATGACTTCAAAAGCTTTGTTTACACCAATCTGCTCAATAACATCCGTAGTAGTTCTAATGCCGGCTGTATCAATAAAACGAAACAATACTCCATCAATAATCAGTTCATCTTCAATCGTATCACGGGTAGTTCCTGGAATCTCACTCACTATGGCGCGGTCATCATCCAATAATACATTTAACAAAGTAGATTTTCCAGCGTTTGGTTTTCCAACAATGGCTACCGGAATTCCGTTCTTGATCACGTTGCCCACTTCAAAACTAGAAATGAGTTTTTCGATAATGGATAAGATTGAATTAATTAACTTTTTTAAATCAGTTCTGTCTGCAAACTCAACATCTTCTTCACTGAAGTCAAGTTCCAGTTCAATGAGCGATGCAAAGTTCAATAAATTTTCTCTCAGCACCGTAATTTTATTACTAAAACCTCCGCGCATATGCTGCATTGCCACCTGGTGCGAAGTGGCAGAGTTACTGGCAATCAGATCTGCAACGGCTTCTGCCTGACTCAGATCTAACTTCCCGTTTAAAAACGCTCTCAATGTAAACTCTCCTGCCTGCGCAGGACGAGCACCATGCTTAAATAAAACCTGCAAAATTTGCTGCTGTATAAATACCGATCCATGACAGCTGATCTCAACAATTTCTTCGCCGGTATAAGTCTTTGGTGCTTTAAAAATAGTTACCAGCACTTCATCAATAATCACCTCTTTCTCCACTATCAATCCGAAGTGAGCAGTATGACTGGCTTTATTGGCAAGAGTTTTTAGCTTCAGGCTTTTGGTATAAAGTACTTTTTCGGAAATAGCAATAGCGTCTTTTCCACTTAAACGGATTACGGCAATAGCGCCGGACCCATGAGGTGTAGCCAATGCGGCAATAGTATCATTATTTAAGGTATAGTTTGCCATTACTAACAAATTTATTAATTATTGTGACTTGGAGCCATTCATGTTCATAAGATTTGGAACTTGCTTTTAACTATAAATTATCTTTCATCCAATAACATGTAATTGAAACAATTTCTTACTGCTATTTTCCTAATGAAGATAATTGCATCGTGCAAAAATTCAAGCAACACAATCCACAAACTAAAAATTAAAACAATGAAGCCTGGTAAATAAAATACGCATTAAGTATCAAATACAAGGCTAATACAATAACTGCTGCCCTGTTGTCAAAACGGTTAGCCATCGGTATATCCTGTTTTTTTATCTGATTGAGTGCGTGCACAGTGCAAACAATTACTACAAAAATAAAGAACAAGGTAATGCCATGCAGCATATCAACCAATGTAAAAGAAGATGATTCAGGAAGCGATGAATCAATCACGTATTTATTTCCAATCACAGCAAACAATGATCCTACACTTAACCCAAAACGCGACTCAATACTATCCGGGTGAATAAAGAAACAAACATATGCTATAAAAAAAGCAAGATACATTCCAATAAACATTTTCCAGAATAATCCCATTGCATCCCGATGCAAACCCATGTTTATATTATAGGAAGAATACTCAGAATGAGCTTTCGAAAGCCCCACCTCACCAAAGGCTGTTTCATAAGCTTTTATTTTTGTATCAACTTTAAAGGTATCAATCGTCCAGCCATGGAGCGTAAAACGAGGGTCAAAATATTTTCCAAATGTATCGGCAGCAAAAACTAATGCCTTGGAGTCGTATTGCGAGTTCTCGATAGAGAGTCCTAATTTTTGGCGATCGAATGGAAAGTTACTGATCTCCCACGAATCCTTCATCACGCATTGCAGTTTCATTAATAAATACACCCTGTTATCTGAAGTATCGACTGTAGAAAAAGATTTAGTTACAGTTTTTGCGTGGGGCACTTCCAGATTTTGAATAAAATCAAATTCCTTGTTTTTATATTTTAACCAAAGCCAAAAACTAACGGTGTACTCTTTTTGTTTAAAATCGATATCATGAATACTGGTAATATATATGCCGGTGTAAACAGTATCCGGAATTTCATCCTGAGCAAATACCTTCTGTGAAAAGAAGCTATTTATAATCATTAAAAGAACCGATAGACGAAAGTATTTCATAAAGTAAAAATTGAAAGGGTAAAGATAAACATTTGAGAATAGTATGCACAAAGCTTTATCTTGTATTATCATTTTTAATAATTACATAAATGCTTGATTGCACAAGGAAGTACAGGGATTGAATTACCTTTATAAAAATATTTTAAATAATAACTAAATCTAACATGAAAACAATTATTTTACTAACCGCATTTGCGGGATTATCAATGACTTCTTGTAAAAAAGACAGAGTGTGTACTTGTACAGACGGTAACGGAACATCTACAACCACTTTGGTTCATGTATCAAAAGCACAGGCTAAGGCAAATTGCATCAGCACTTCGGAAACAGAAAACGGAATAACTTACACCAATACGTGTTCTTTAAACTAAATCTCTAAAAAAATGAAAAAAATCATATTCATGTTGGCCGTTGTTAGTTTAGCATTGCCTTCATGTAAAAAAGACAGGGTCTGTGAATGTAAAACTTCAACTACTGTTGTAAACAGCAATAATACCAATTCCTCATACCAGGTTAATGATATTGTTTACTTAAATACAACAAAGCGTACAGCCAAATTAGCCTGTATTCATAGCAAAACCGTTAATGTTAATACAAACACTACAGTTACAACGGATAGTGATTGCACGTTGAAATAAATTTAATTAAAATTTAAAAAAGGCTGTTCAAATTCAGAACAGTCTTTTTTTTAAAACTTTTTTTGAGATTTTTGAAAAACTAAAACGTCCACGACGTTTCATTAAACAAGGTCCTGCGACATCTTGTTTTTTTTTATGAAGAAATAAGAAAAGCCTGCAGATGGTTTTCTATGTTGCGTACATTCGCCCTCAAATAATATTTCTTCAGAATATTTCGGCTGCTAAGCAAAATATATTTTATGCGCTCACTTGAAATACCCTTACAATTAAAGGAGGTATCTAAGAGCGCTTTTTCAATTCTGAATTCCTTCCCATTAATTTTTCCAATAATGTGCAAACGGTATTTTCCGGCTGCTAATTTGCAGACATAAATATCCAAACTTCCTTCCTTCGTAACGTCATCCTTATATCTCACTTCAATGAAGTCACCATGTATGCTGACGTAATCATCTATAGGGCCTGTGGACTGTTCTTTGATTTCAGGTGGCGAGGTAAGAAAATCGACTTTAAAATCAATGATTTCCAATGGCTTTCCCTCATTAATATGCAACATAAAGGCTGTCATTTTTATTATTTATTTAAATTGTTACATAAATTTATGCAACTTTCGATTTGTGTAAGGCAAAATTTGTTTAAAACCGATTATTAATAGCCAGAATTGTTTTTAACATCGATTAGATCTTTATTTTGTTATTAAGATCTTAATAAGATTTTAAAAAAAAGATTAACTAACTGTAATACAATGTATTATTTTATTCACTTGTTTGATAAATTTTTACTAGTTAACAAAATACCAGTAACCAAACCATTAAATTAAGGGGAATAGTGTAAGTAATTGGATCAGTCATGGCTTATTTTCAGGATCATATTACATATATTACTACGAAGTGACGGTGCTAAGCCGGTTGCAATTTATCTTTACTTAACAATTCTTGTATTATGCGACAACAGTTTATCGGAAAACCTTTTTCACTTTTAAGTACGCCAAGGAATTAAACGTAAGTCCTATTTTTTTAAAGCGAAAAAAATTAAAGTGAAAGGCAGATCAGGCTATTACCACAGATGCCAATCATTTATCATCATTAACGTGGTAATTCAGAAAAATGAAAGGTGATGTAATAAAAGTTGAAAATATTATCTGAAATAAGGATTTATGATTAAATTAGCGCATCAAAATAAACAATCACTAAACAACAATTTCTAAACAATAAAATACAATGGGCGTTTTAGTCGGGAAAAATTCAAAAGTAATAGTACAGGGTTTCACAGGTGGAGAGGGAACTTTTCATGCCACACAAATGATCGAATACGGAACTAATGTAGTGGGTGGTGTTACTCCGGGTAAAGGAGGCACAACACATTTAGAAAGGCCTGTATTTAATACGGTAAAAGAAGCAGTTGACAAAGCTGCTGCCGATGTTTCCATCATTTTTGTACCAGCACCATTTGCAGCTGATGCGATTATGGAAGCTGCTGATGCCGGAATTAAAGTTATTATCTGTATTACAGAAGGTATTCCTGTGAAAGACATGATCGCCACAAAAGAATATTTAAAAGGAAAGGCTTGTCGTTTAATCGGGCCAAACTGTCCTGGCGTTATTACTGCAGGTGAAGCAAAAGTTGGCATTATGCCAGGTTTCGTTTTCAAAAAAGGACGTATTGGTATTGTTTCTAAATCAGGAACTTTAACTTATGAAGCGGCTGACCAGGTTGCAAAAGCAGGTTTAGGGGTTTCTACAGCTATTGGTATTGGTGGAGATCCTATCATAGGAACACCAACACGCGATGCAGTTGAATTACTAATGAATGATCCTGATACAGATGCTATTGTAATGATTGGCGAAATTGGTGGAAGCTACGAAGCTGATGCAGCTAGATGGATCAAAGCAAATGGAAACAAAAAACCGGTAGTTGGTTTTATAGCAGGTAAAACTGCGCCAGTAGGCCGTACTATGGGTCATGCCGGCGCTATTGTGGGCGGACATGATGATACTGCACAGGCTAAAATGGATATCATGCGCGAGTGTGGCATTCACGTAGTGGATAGTCCCGCAGCAATTGGTATAACAATGGCTGCAGTATTAAAAGCAGTGAACGCTTAATTATACAATCATTTTATAAACAAAAAGAAAGGCCGCAGAAAAACGGCCTTTTTTAATTTAATCCAGATGCAATGAAAAAAACTACATTAATTATTTTAAGTGTTTTAAGCTTTAACATTTATGCTCAAAATTTTCAATGGGTGAAAGACATAGGAGGCTTTTCTGCGAATGCAACAGGCGAAGCTATTACCCTCGATGCCTCTGGTAACATTTATACCACCGGCACCTTCCAGGGTGTTGTTGATTTTGACCCTAGTGCTAGTACCTATACACTTGCATCCAATGGGGGATCCGATAATGCTGTATTTATTTCTAAATCGGATGCTACCGGTAATTTCATTTGGGCAAAAAAAATAGGAGGCACCACTTTTGCGTTTAGCCATTCTATTGCAGTGGATTTAAATGGTGGTGTATTCATCACAGGTCAGTTCAATGACACCATAGATGCGGACCCTAACGCTGGCACGCAAAATATAAATGCCTTAGGAATGACTGATATATTTGTTTTAAAATTAGATGCCATGGGTAATTTTAGTTGGGTAAAAAGTTTTGGAGATGCTTATTCGGATGCAGGAAAAGCCATTAGTGTTGATCCTTCTGGAAACGCATACATTACGGGCAGTTTTAGCGGCGCTGTTGATTTTGATCCCGGTACAGGAATATCGAATTTGAGTTCTGGTAGTTTTAATAGCTTTATTTTAAAATTAGATGGCGCCGGAAATTTCAATTGGGTTAAATGCCTGGCAGGCGATATTAGTGCTGGCGATGGCATTACTCTTGACACTTCTGGGAATGTGTACACCACAGGTAATTTTTATGGTGCTGTAGATTTTGATCCGGATGCAGTTACCTCTGATACTTTGAAGTCCACTGAAAATGGAAGTATTTTTATTTGCAAATTAAGTGCTACCGGTAATTATATATGGGCAAAGGCCGTTGGAGATCCTATGCAGATGGATTACGGCAGGTCCATTGCTGTGGATAATAACGGAAATATTTACACTACGGGAGGCTTTCAAGGGACAGCTGATTTTGATCCAAATGCCGGAAACTATCCCATGATTGCAAGCGGTTTACTGGATATATTTATCCTTAAATTAAATCCCGCCGGAAATTTCGTATGGGCCAAATCAATAGGAAGCAGTGGTAACAATAACTTTGGTTATTCAGTAGCTCTTGATGGCGCAGGTGATGTATATCTAACCGGTATGTTCCAGGGGACAGCCGATTTTGACCCAGGAGCTTCATCAGTCGTTCTTAGCTCAGCGGGAGTCTTAAATTCATTTGTACTAAAATTAAATGCTGCCGGTAATTTTGCAGGAGTTAAACATATCCGCAGCACAGGTTCGTGTGAAGGTCATGGATTAACGCTTGATGCAAGCGGAAATATATTCACAATAGGCGTATTTTATGGTCCCACTAATTTCGATCCGGGAGCAAGCAATACGAGCTTAAGCTCTTTCGGCACAGTAAATCATACCTATGTCTTAAAACTGGGATCATCATTAACTGGTATAGAGGATGCCAAGACCGCTAATATTAATTCGATAATTATTTACCCTAACCCAAACAATGGCAACTTTAATATAGTAGCCAAAGAAAAAATGTCACTGAACCTGACCGATAATCTGGGACGGGTTATTAAAACCCTTATATTAAATGAAGAGAATAGTTTTAAAGAAAACATTCAGATTCTTAGTTCAGGCATCTATTTTATTTCCGGGCAAACGGATAAAGCATCGATCAACCAAAAGATCATCGTTACCCAATAAAATAACTGCGTTCAAAATTGAAGCAAACAGCTTGTTTTTATATAGGTTTTCTAAATTTTATCTTCTATTTTTGAAGCATCAATCCCCCGGTTGATCTTATTTCATGAAACGTCATATTTATTTTATCATCTGCACTTGTTTGATTTTACAATCTCAACTACAGGCTCAATCGGTTAAAGATTCCACTGTACGCATTCTAATGGTTGGATTTCATTTCAGCGGACAATTACCACAAAAAGACCTAGCCAAACGTTTTGGCCCTAACATTAATGTAGGCACCAGCTTTATATGGAAGACAAAAAAAAATGTATTGTTTAGTGTAGAAGGAAGTTATTTTTTCGGGAACAACGTAAGAGAAGATGTGGTAGCAAATATGAGAAATTCTGATGGTGCCATCATTGATAATGAAGGCTACCCAGCTGATTTAAGACTCACGGAACGTGGCTGGAATATTTATGGAAATGTTGGTTACCTGATTTCTAAATTAGGAAACAATCCTAACTCTGGTGTGTTTTTTACATTAGGTGCAGGTTGGATGCAGCATAAAGTAAAATTGTATGATGCTAATCAAAAAATAGCAGCGGTAAATGGTAATCTAAAAAAAGGATATGATCGATTAAGCGGCGGATTAGGTTTTACTCAATTTGTAGGCTATAAATACATCAGCAATAACCGTTTTGCCAACTGTTATTTTGGTTTCGAATTTTATGAAGGCTTTACACAAAGTATGAGAGGTTTTAATTATGACACAGGCTTGGCTGATACGCAAAAACGTTTTGATGTTTTGATAGGATTCCGCTTTGGATGGATCCTTCCACTTTATAAGCGTACCAAGGATTTTTATTATAATTAGTATTGGGCACTTTTTGCTATGTGGGGGTGCCGGTGAAAAGCCGTCGCGCTGCCCGCTGCAATCTTTTTGTGGCTTTAAGATTTCTTCGATAACTTAGTGTGCTCCATTGCCACAAAAAGGATTTTCGCTCGCATCCCTCACCCGTGTATTAATGCAAATAAGGAGTCAACTTTTCTTTCAATCAGTACCAGAAAAAATAAAAGTCATTTATTGCCATAATGCAACCAGGTAGGAGGAATATTGCGGGAGGGTTGCAAGTGGAAATCCTTTTTTGTGAAACAAAAAAGATTGAAGCGACAGCCCGGCTTGGCTCCCGCCAAACCCGCCCAAATCATTCATTAACTATCATAAACAAAAAACCACCAGTTTATTACCGATGGCTTTTAAAATAAATATAAAATGAAATGGCAACCTACTCTGTTATTATTATAACTTACAGCTACGATTATTTATCTTAACAAAGTAACATGCCCAACATAATCATGTTTTTTTCCTAATACATCTTTCAATTTCACTTTCCAGATATAGACATCTTGTTTTTCAACTCCCGCTTTCCCTTGTACTTTGCCATCCCAACCTTTTGTGATATCATCAGTATAATAAATCATTTCGCCCCATCTATCAAATATCCATAGATCAAATTTCTCTATCCCAATACCTTTACCGGTAAAAAAATCATTTACGCCATCATCATTTGGTGAAAATGCATTTGGTATATAAAACACAAACTCTGGCCCTATTTCCACCTGCATATATGCCGTATCCTTACACATATATTGGTTAGCTACAATCAAATAGGTTGCATAGGTTTGCGCGGTTACCTCATCATAGTAATGATTTGGATTTTGAGCTAAACTATCTAATGGACTCTGATCACCATAATTCCACCACCATTTTGTGTAATCCTGAGATTGATTGGTGAAATGAACCAAAGGTTGTAAAATTGTTCCAATATCTAAGTCTACACTATAATTGGCAATTGGCTTGGGATAAACCGTAATGGCATTTGTTTGTATTTTAATGGCACTGCAAGAACTATCGGTAGTAACTTTTAAACTCACCGTATAATAAGCCGATTGATTGCTACTGCTGTTTGTGTAACAATTTTGTTGAGGAGCATTTGAATTTATTGAATTCGTGGTACCATCTCCAAAACTCCACTCCCAATTATTAATTTGAGCGGGGCCATTTATTGCTGGTGTATTATCGGTAAATGTTGCGCAATGAGGCAGCGGACAACCACTGGGTTTATCAATTAAAAATTGAGGGTTAGGAATATAATTTATGTAAGTTGTTCTGGTAACCGTATCTCTGCAACCATTAATTGTTACTCCTATTACACTCACTGTTTTTGTGCCAACGCTTGTAAACACATAACCCGTTTGTTGACCATTAGCTTCAATGGTGCTAACGTTTGCATTCATATCCCAGAACCACTGATTAACAGGTCCGCTGTTTGGTAATGAATTAGCTGTAAAATTAGTGCTTGCTCCTAAACAGATTGCCGGTGTAGCACTAATAGTCATATAGGGTTTTTCATAAACGGCAACTTGTTTAGTTATTGCACTCTGGCATCCTTTGTTTGAAGTGGTAATTAATGTGGTTTGATAAACACCGGCTAATGCATAAATATGAGAAGTTGTTGCAACTGTTGATGAACTTACTCCGCCATCACCAAATGCCCATGAATAAACAGCATTAGTTCCTATAGCTATAGTTGATGAACTTGCATTAAAGGTATTTGGTTGTGTATTTATGCAGGTATTAACAAATGTAAAGTCAGGACTGGGATTTGGATTTACCCACACGGTAATTGAGTTTGTTAAGTTACTGCAAACTAAACCCGGTGCAGGCGATGTGGATACAGTATAGGATACGTTATTATTACCAATGGATGGAAAAATAAAAGTTGGATTAGGCACTCCAGATATATCTACTGAACCATTACTTGAAAAATCCCATGTATACGTGCTAACTACATTACCATTACCTATGCTGGCATCTGTCATCTGCGAGGAGGAACCAAAGCAGACAGAGTCAGAAGTAAAGGAGGCTGTTGGCAAACTATAAACCATCGTAGTTTTTGTAATGGAATCTCTACAATTATTATTGGTTGTTACAAGAAGTTGCACCGAATAACTAGTATTTGTAACACTATTCCCTGGTGTAGAGTAAACATGATTTGGATTTTGATTAGTGTTGTTTGATCCATCGCCAAAACTCCAATTCCACGATGTAACGGTTCCCGTATTTGCCTGTGAACTCGTATTGGTAACATCAGTAAAAGTAGTTGCTCCTCCAAAACATACAGGATTCACATTAAAATCAGGAGCCGAATGTCCCCAAACATTTACTAAAACCTGAACAGTATCTTTACAGTTATTACTTGTGGTAACAATTAATCCGGAAGTATAAGTTCCTGATGCCGGATAAATATTTGTAGGAGCATTCGAGGAATTATCAATTACCCCATTGTTTGTAAAGTCCCAATCCCAGCCGGTGATTGTGCCAACTGATGTTGTTGAAAGATCGGTAAACAATGTAGCTATAGCCTGACACACCGAAGTTGTACTAAAATTAGCAACCGGTTGCGGGTAAATAGTTACTGTATTGGTAATGCTTGCTGTGCAACTTGTATTAGCGGTAACAGTTAAACTTATTGTTTTTACACCGCTGGTATTATAGGTTAAATTTAATGGGTTTTGAATATTACTTGTTGAGGTGGGTACTGAACCTAAACCAAAATCCCAACTATAAGCTGATATATTGTCTGGCAGTGCAATAGTGGACGTATTACCTAATACAACATTGGAATTTAAGCACGCATTATTTACTGTAAAAGAAGCGGTAGGCAATTCATAAATGGTTACAGACAGAGACAAAGAATCTTTACATCCAAATTGATCTGTTACGGTTAATGAAACGCTTTTAATACCTGAAGTGGTATAAGTATTAATGGGATGTTGTAATGAAGAAACTGTTGGGTTCAAATTCCAAAGGTTGGTTAAACTACCTACGGTTCCTAAACCATTAGTGCTGGTGTTATTAAATTGTACAGCTCCATTTTTACAACTATTATTATAGGTAAAACTCGGAACAGGTAAGCAGCGCATGACTATTGGTTTTATTATACCACCAACACAGCCACTATCCGAAACAACAACTAACGTGGCATTATTTATAGCCCCACAATTATTGTAAGTAAATGTTGGATTTTGTAATGTGTTTGTTGGGGTTGAAGCAGCACCTGTACCTCCAAAAGCCCAGCCCCATGATGCTAAACTACCACTTGCAATGGTTGTTTTATCTATGAAGGAAGTCGCTTTTCCTAAACAAACAGTATCTGAAACAAAGGAAACCTGAGGAAGAGGATTCGCTAATATTAAAACGGAATCTTTTTTAGTGCATCCTACACTATCGGTAACTGTAACAACGTATTTTCCTTCAGTTACTCCACTTATAACGCTGGTTGTTTGGATTGGAATACTGTTCCAACTATAAGTATAAGGTGTACTCGTTGCAGCCGTATA
>JANPOX010000565.1:0-1978 GCA_031428235.1 Bacteroidia bacterium
CTATAAATAATTTAAGTGGATGTGATGATGTTAGATTTTATATGGGTAATAGTTCAGGAAACATTTTGCAAAATTATTCTAGTACAATTACAAGCATCAGTGTTAGCCCATCCCAATTAGCAAGTTTTTCAACAGGCAACATTGTTTTTCAACTAAACTTCTCCAAAAACAACAATCAAGTGTTTAATAACAAAACCTACAGATTCAAAACATCCTTATTAGTACAAATAACAAATATGGTTTTAATGCCTTAGATAATTCTATTAAAAACCTATCTTTGTTGTCATTCTCATGAAAAAATTATTTAGCGTTTTTAAATACATCAAAGGTTATTGGGGTTATGCTTCATTAAACATTCTATTCAATATTTTATTCTCCTTTTTCTCTGTTTTTTCCATTACACTTGTTATTCCCTTTCTCGATTTATTGTTTCAACAAAATGAGAAATTAATCGAGTATAGCTTAAAAGCTGCTCCAAAATTAAGTTTATCCGCATCCTCTGTTTCCGAATACTTTTATTACCGCATGTCATCGTTTATTACACAACAAGGAACAGATGCAGTAAATATTTCGAAAGGTAAATTGGAAGCTTTGATTTTTATTTGTATTTCGGTTACCATATTAATTTTCTGCAAAAATTTGTTTCGCTACTTGGCTATGTATTTCCTTGCTCCCATTCGTAATGGTGTAGTAAGAGACCTGAGAAATAAAATGATGAAAAAATCATTGGAACTTCCCCTTTCTTATTATAGTGACGAGCGCAAAGGAGACATCATAAGTCGTATGACAACCGATGTGCAAGAAATTGAGTGGAGTATAATGCAAACCTTAGAATTAATTTTTAGAGAGCCTTTACTCATTATTATTTCGGTTGTAATGTTGTTAAGCATTAGTCCGTACTTAACACTTTATGTATTGTTGTTGTTACCTGTTGCAGGTGCAATTGTGGCAATAGTAGGAAAAAGCTTAAAACGCTCAGCAATAAAAAGTAAAGCTATATACGGAACACTCTTCAGTATAATGGAAGAAACATTAGGCGCATTAAAAGTTATTAAAGCGTTTACAGCCGAGAAATTTTTGCAACGCAAATACGAAGATGTAAATCAACAACATTATAAATTATCGGTTGGTATTTATCGTAAAACAGATTTGGCTTCACCAATAAGCGAATCGGTTGTTGTGGGTGTATTAATGTTTGTAATGTTTTTAGGTGGCAGTATGGTTTTAAGTGGTGATGGTGTTTTAACCGCAGCTGCCTTTATGGGATATTTTGCCGTTGCATCACAAATACTTCCTCCAATAAAACAAATTACAACTGCATACAACAACATTCAAAAAGGTGTTGCTTCGGAAGAACGAATTGAAAAAATACTATTTGCCCCGCTCGAAATAATGGATGCTCCACAACCTATTCATGTAAGTGGTTTCACAAACAAAATAGAATACAAAAATGTTTCTTTCGCATACACTAAAGGTGATGCAGGACATGTGCTAAAGAAAATAAATCTTACTATTGAAAAAGGTAAAACCATTGCGCTTGTTGGTCAGTCGGGCTCAGGTAAAACAACTTTAGCTGATATGTTGCCCCGCTTTTACGACCCAAGCGAAGGGGAAATTTTAATTGATGGGGTATCACTAAAAAACATGACGCTTAAAAATGTGCGTGAGTTAATGGGAATTGTTTCTCAAGAATCCATTTTATTTAATGATAGCATACATAACAACATTGCTTTTGGTTTAGAAAATGTTTCCCGCGAACAGGTTATTGCAGCAGCTAAAATTGCAAATGCACACGAATTTATTTCTCAAATACCTGAAGGCTACGACAGTAATGTAGGCGACAGAGGAAGTAAATTAAGTGGCGGACAAAAACAACGCATCTCCATTGCACGTGCTATTCTTAAAAACCCACCGGTATTAATTTTAGATACAACATCTACTACCTTACCCAATGGAATACCACGGCCATAATCACGAA
>JANPOX010000566.1:0-1858 GCA_031428235.1 Bacteroidia bacterium
CTTTTTTCTCGGGTGAAGAATAATAAAAATCGGTGCTTCCATTTTTTAATTGCTGTTCGCTAAATGCAGTCCGGTCATTCTTATAAGCATTAGGCCACAGGTGAAACCAAATGAAGCTTAACGTGTCTGGAGAATTATTAATGTATTCAATTTTCTCAAAAGCATTTAATTCATGCGTCAGGTCGTTGAGCGTTACATCAATCTTGTAATTAACTTTTTGTTGAAAATAATTTTGTTGCGCACAAACAATAGAGTAGGTGAAAAGAAAACTAATAATGAAAACTAATCTCAACATATTTTATAGATACTATTTATTAGTCTTTTTAGTCCCTCAAGTCAAAAAGTCTTTTCGGTCTTTTACTTTAAAACTTCTGCCAGTTTTTTATCCAATTCGGCACCACGCAAGTCAGTAGCAATAATCTTTCCTTCTTTATCCACCAATACAGTATATGGGATTGATTGTACAGCATAAATCTGACAGGCTTCACTTTGCCAGAATTTCAAATCACTTACCTGTGGCCAAGTCATACCTTCTTTAGAAATTGCTCCCAGCCATGCATCACGGTCTTTATCCAAAGAAACCCCTAAAATCTCAAAACCTTTACCTTTGTATTTTTCGTAAGCACGCTTTACATTAGGCATTTCTTTACGACAAGGTCCGCACCAGCTTGCCCAAAAATCAATCAGTACTACTTTTCCTCTTAAAGAAGACAAAGCAAGGTCTTTATCATTTGGCATTGGTAAAATTAATTCCGGAGCTTCTGCACCAATTTTAATGGCCTCTGTTCTCGAAACCATTCCTTCAGCCTGTTGCACCATTGCGTGGTATGATTTAATATCTTTATTGTCAGGATATTTTTCACTCAATCCTTTATCCAAGGCTTTATAAACATCCAAATAATTTTCGGGACGCAATTGCTGAATTGCCATGATAGAAGCAAAAGAACTGCTATTCTCTTTTATTTTTTTCGCTAACACATCGCTGTACTGACCAACCATCACCTCATAAGGTTTTTGTAATTGTTTGGATAATGAATCAGCCCGCAGCGAATCCAGTTTCATCACTACCATAGCTGTTCTGAAAATATTTTCCAAAGAGTCGGTTCTTACTTTTTGACCCTGAGCTAATTTATTATATTCTAAAAATAATTTAGTATCAGGTGATCCTTCCGATTGGAATGTATTTCCCAAATCTCTTGCATCAGCTTTAATGGAAACGTTTTGTGAAGAATCCAACACCATCATGGCGAAGTTTGAATTGGAAATTCTTAAACGGTAAAAACCAATGCTCGGTGAATAATGGTTCATTAAAAATTCCCCTTTCTCATCGATTGTTGCACTATCCACAGATGTTACTCCCTGCTGTGATAATTTTTCAAGATAAATGACTTCTCCTTTTGAATTGGATAAGGTTCCTTTGATTTCAAATCCTGAATTATTAGAACCGGATTTATCACATGAATAAAGGGTAATTGCCGCTAAAGCAATAAGTATAATTTTTTTCATTATTAGTCTTTTTATAAGGTATCAAATATCTTATTTATTTTGGGAAATGCAATAAAGGCTTCAAGGAGTTTGAGAAACTTTAACATCGAAAGAACTTTTTGTCTTGATACAAAAAGTTAGCAAAAAAATCAAGGCTTATTAAAATTTAGCTAAAATCTGCATGGCATCAATCTGATGCTTTGAAAGCGCTTCGCGAACAGCCCAAACCATATACGCACATGCTCCCGCATTTGATGCCACTTGATTTATACGCTAAATTTTAATAGGCCATTAATACATAATCAGATGTTCATCATTTTCTTGTAAGATATAGTTTGCTATAAACTCCCGAGAGCACAGCGCTAGCACCTCT
>JANPOX010000567.1:0-5571 GCA_031428235.1 Bacteroidia bacterium
GGACTTAGGTTCGGACTTTTTTATTTTTAAATCATAGTAAAGCTCGCCTTGAGCGCAACTTATTAATAACCAGCATTTTAAAAAATATAATATTTTTTGAAAACAATGTAACTTTTTATTTGTTTTAAAATCCAAACTTACTTCCTTCTCGTAAGTAGTATTATAAACCTTAAAAAACAAAAACTATGAAAATTTTTACAAAAAAAATCTTAGTGTTATGCTTAACACTTTCAACTTTTAGTGCGTTCTCTGCGCATTTAAAAAGTCACATGTTGCTATCAGCCAAAATGGAAGGATCGCAGGAAGTTCCAGCTGTTACCGGTTCGGGTATTGGTATCGCTAGTTTATTATTTAATCCAACAAGAGATACACTTTGTATTAACATTACATTTAACGGATTATCTACTGCACCAAGCGGTTTTCACATTCATCAAGGTGCAATTGGCGTAAACGGACCTGTATTATTAGATTTAAGTTCTTTTATAGTTGGTAACAGATTGGTGGCAACTATTACAGGAACAGCCTTAACAACGGCTCTTAAATCAAATCTATTAAACGGACTTACTTATTTAAATGCTCACACTACAGCTAATCCTGGTGGAGAAATTAGAGGTCAAATAAGCCTTGAGTCTGATATGGCTTATAGTGGCGTAATGAGTGGCGCACAACAAGTGCCTGCAATTACTACATCAGCTAACGGTTGGGCAGTATTTAATGTTTCTAAGCACCTAGGACAAGTTAAATTTTATGTAGTTGCTAATGGTTTAAGTGGTGCTATTACTGGCGCACATTTACATTCTGGTGCAACGGGTTCCAATGGCGCAGTGATTCAGGATTTAGCTTCATTTATCAGTGGCAATACAATCACAGGTTCATTTACACCAAATGCGGGAGTTGTAGCATCGTTAATGGCTGGTACTGTTTATCTTAATATCCATACTTCTGCTAACCCTGGTGGCGAAATCAGAGCTCAATTAATGGGTAGCAATAAAATTGCTTTTGATGCTTGGTTAACCGGTGCTCAACAAACTCCATCCGTTTCAACAACGGCTACAGCTGTTTCAAGCGTTAAAGTAAATACAACTTTTGACACATTAACTTACAACGTTGCTACAAATGGTTTAAGTGGTGCTATTACAGGTGCTCATTTTCATTTAGGCGCAGTTGGTGTTAGTGGTGCTGTTGCAGTTGATATTTCTTCAGGTATAAGTGGAAATATGATATCAGGTATGATCACAGGTACTGCTGTTACAACATCTTTTGTAAATAGTATGTTAAGTGGTGGTGTTTATTTAAACGTTCATACTGCAGCAAATCCGGGTGGAGAAATTCGTGGGCAAGTTAACCGTGTTATGCGTGAAGGTTTTACTTTCTCAATGAATGGTGCGCAGGAAGTTCCCTCTGTTTCATCTGCAGGACAAGGATCAGGAATGGTTTCAATTAACCGCGATCAGGATAACGCACATTATATGTTAGTAACAACTGGCGTAACAGCAAGCGGAATTCATATTCACAAAGGTTTGTCTACACAAACCGGTCCTGTGGCATATGACTTAAGTACTATTTATGCCAATAATGGTGCTTTTGGTTACTGGAAAAGTACTGATGCTACTCCTTTTTTAATTTCTAACTCAGCGCAGTTTAATAAAGATAGTATGTACGTTAACTTACATACAACTGCTAATCCTGGAGGAGAAATTAGAGGTCAGGTGGGACGTGGTTTCAAATGTTATAGTATTGTAACAGGAATTGAAACTCTAAGTAATTTTACTGAAAGTGCTATTTCAATTTACCCAAATCCTGCGTCTAACGGTAACTTCAACATTACCTTAACTGCTAACGATAAAAATAACATTACATTAAATGTTTATGATGTTTTAGGTAAAGAAGTTCATTCTTTTAACTACACAACTAAAGTAGGATCCAACTTCATTAATGTTAACTTAAAAGATTCCAATAAAGGAATGTATTTTGTTAAACTTAGTAGTGGTGACAATTCAATTACAAAAAAACTAATAATTGAATAATTAAGTAAACCTTAAAAAAAGAGATGGCTTTCACCATCTCTTTTTTTTATTTAACACCACAGGCCATGAGATTTTTATTTATATGTACAATATTATCCTTCGTTTCTATTTCCTGTACAAAGGATATAGGTAAAGTTGAACCTAATAAAGAACTGTTATCTGGTCAAATTGATACTTGCAGCCAAAACATATCTTTTTCAAAACATATTGCACCAATTATTAATAATTCATGCGCATTGCCTACCTGCCATGTTCCATCAGGGTTTAAAGATTTTTCAACCTATAGTCAACTAAAAACTGTAATTGATGCAGGAAGTAATTATTTTATATCGCGTATAAAACCCGGTGGCGGTATGCCTCCTAGTTACTCAACAAACCCTACACCTTTAACCAGCTGTGAAGTAAGTAAAATAGAATCGTGGATTAAAGATGGTTATTCCAATAATTAAGACTTGCAAGCTATCAAATATCTATTGACAGGTAAAAAATTTCATGCTCTTACGGCATCTCAACATAAATTTGAAAATTAAAAGAGCTGTCTGATTATAAGACAGCTCTTTTAATTTCACATTTAATGAATTAATTCTCAGCTGGCAGATAACTATAGTTTTTACCGTATTCCATCATCTGATCGGTGAAGCTCTTTGGGTATTCCACTTTTACATCCGAAATTTTTCCATCTTTCATAACAGGTATTAATTTAGGCTGAATAAAACCTTGATAAGGTGCCATTGAAAGTTTTTTATAACGCTCCAAAACTTCTTTATGAATAATAGGATCAACTTTAACGCCATAATTTTCAACCAGGTCTTTGCCGGCTTTATAATCACCCTGCGATTTAATACGTTGAATTTCCTTTAATAATTCGCCAAACAAAACACGCAACTTTAAATAATCAGTGATCACAAAGTAAGTTTTACCATTCTCTATTTTCTTCTCGATCACATTTTCTTTCTTACCCTTTTCAAAAGCCCAGGCAGCAACCATTTGTCGGTTACGCATGTGTGCCTCTTCAATATCAGCACCAAGCTTTAAACGTGATAATTGCACCATTAATCCTTTGGTAATGTATTCATCATAAGATGCTTTTCCATAATCCAATGAAGGCATAACACCTAACTCCACTAATTTTTTATCCATCAAATAATAAAGCGCCACTAAATCAGCCCTTCCTTCTTCCAATGCAGATGCGTAATTTTTCAAAGTTTCGTGCGGTTGTCCTATACCTGGTTCAATTTGTCCACTAGCATGGCCAATCACTTCATGCATATCTGTGTGCAACTTGTCCGCTAAACCTGCATAATCCAATACATTTTTTTTAATGGCCTCAGTATAATAAAATTCATTTACAACGCTTCCGCCTGCTGCTTTCTCATAAGCTTCTACAATATTTCCAAGGTTAACAGACTTTGAACCATGTGTTTCACGAATCCATTCGTTGTTTGGTAAATTAATTCCAATTGGGGTTGAAGGTGATGAAGCGCCACTTTCCATTACAGCATTAATTACTTTAGCTGAAATCCCTTTTACATTTTTCTTTTTGTGTTCTGGAAATAAAGTTGAATTGTCTTCAAACCATTGAGCGTTATCACCTATCGTTGCAATACGTTTGGAGGCTTCAAAATCTTTGATAGAGACTACGGATTCAAAAGTTCCTTTTTTTCCTAAGGGATCTTCATACACTTCTATAAAGCCATTAACCACATCAACCGCACTTTTAGAATCTTTTACCCATGCAATATTGTAATCATCAAAATCTTTTAAAGAACCGGATTTATAAAATACAACCAATTTTTGCAAAGCATCTTTTTGTTCAGCATTTTCAGCAACAGTAACCGCTTTTTCCAACCAATAAACGATTTTCTCAATGGCCTGAGTATACATTCCGCCAACTTTCCAAACTTTTTCAACGATCACACCGTTCTCTTTTATAAGCTTACTGTTTAAGCCTACCATAACAGGTGTTTTTGAAGTCTTGTCAGTCATTTTTTCATAAAATGCAATAGCCTCTTTTTGATTCACGCCCTCATAAAAGTTAACAGCAGAACTGGTAAGCAAATCTTTTTTAGCATCTAAGCTTACTTTTTTAGGGGCAATTTTAGGGTCATAAATTAATGGAAGGATGCGTGTAGAAAAATCGGTAATAGTTTCGCCAGACTTTAATGGTAGTTGTGAATGGTCTATTGAAGCAATCAACTGGCTGAAAAATTCCTGTGAACATTCTGGAAAAAATTTTTCACTTCCATAATGGTGATGAATGCCTCTGCTAAACCAAACACGTTTGGCGTAAACAATAAATTTTTTATAGTCTTCGTTATTGACATCCCCTTTATAATTTTCAATAATAGCATCAATCGTTTTACGGATCGTTAAATTAAATTTATAATTCTGATCCCAAATAATATCGCGTCCGCATAAAGCTGCCTCTGATAAATAATACAATAACTCCTTTTGTTGAAGAGATAATTGATCAAACCCCGGAATCTCATATCGTAAAATACGCAGATCAGAAAATTGCTCAGTGATATATTCAAATTTAGCAGTATCTGTATTAGGAAAATCTTTTTTCACTTCAACAATTTCGCTGTTAATGTCAGACTGATTTGATTTACAGGCAGTCAGTAATAAGACAATTGAAATCGGAATTATAAGTAAGGTTGTTTTCATTTATATTTTTTTTGAGAAGTACAAGAATAAGGTTAAAAAAAAGGATTTCCAATGGTTTTTTCCTTTCTTTTTTTAATGGCTATATTTGTGTTTAATGGGCAAAAAATTACATATTATCCTTTTCTTCTTAAGTATTTCAATAATTTCCCAAGGGCAATCCGTAACGCATTCATTGATCTCAGCAGACGTTTTACGGTTTCACCAACTAACATATGTATATGGTTACGTACAGTCTGGAAATAATCTTGGGTTCAAATGTTTATCGTATAATGATAAATTATTACTGAAGGATAGCCTTGAATTTAATCTGGGAAAATATCATCCATCCGATTACCTTGAAATAACAGTGGATACGTTGCATGATGCTTTGAATTTTTATTTTCAGTTGGCAAATCAAAAAAATGTAGTCAGTCTTTTAAGATTAAATGATTCGCTCCGAAAAATTGGTTCGGCAGAAAATTATGATGCGAATCACGTGAATGCTTTGTCTGTGTTTGATGATGAGAAATATACATTCAAACAAGATATGTATATCATCCGCACCTCGTCTGATACCTCCGGAAAACAATTCTATTTGTCAAAATACCATGTTAAGTCGATGGAAAAACCTTTTGAATATGATTACAAATGGCAGTTTGCTTTTGAGAGAAGGTTCATTCACCGTGCATCCATTGTTTATGCTGATACCAGCCAGGTGATTGTTTACGCTAATGTATTTGATGGTTTAAAGAAAGGACAGTGGATTTTACGAATCAATACTAATACCGGTGAAGTGATTAGGGGAACTAAGCTAAGTGCGAAAGGTGATCCAAGGCATTTTTTAATGTCAGGTATAATCTTCGATAAAAAAACAAAAAGCATTGCTGTCATTGGAAGT
>JANPOX010000568.1:0-1761 GCA_031428235.1 Bacteroidia bacterium
GCATACTCAAAATTTGCTCAACTAATTGGTGATCCAAAAAAGGCACTCTCAGTTCCAATCCAACAGCCATACTCATTTGGTCACTATCACGCAATAGCATGGGACACATATAGCCCTGAATTTCTGCCCAGGAAATCTTGCCCATGGTATCCAAAGGTTGAGACATATTTAAAATAGAAGGAAGGCCGTTACCGAGTCCAATTTCATTAAGTTGTTTGATAGACATAAACCGTCTTCTTGAAACTGTAATTACTTCTGGGGTTAAATGCTCAATTCCGCCGAGTTTTTCTTTAATATTAGCTGGTAAAAGCTTCAAAAATAATTGCTGAAAAGGAACAGGTAAGAGTCGTAATTTTTGGAGAACGGGAACGCTTTTAAAACTGGGGTAACCACCAAAAAGTTCATCGCCTCCTAACCCGGACAAAGCCACCTTTAATCCGGTATCGCTTACCGCTTTTGATACTATAAAAGTATTTATTGCATCTACAGAAGGCACATCCATACATGCTACAGCCTGCTGAACTGAAGACAGGCAATCATTTTCGGTAATTTCCAATTCAAAATGTTCCGATCCACACAGCTTTGCCACCTTTCTGGCAATTATTCTTTCATCAAAACCTGTTTGGGGAAATCCAACTGTGAAAGTCTGTAAATTTTTCCCAAGCATTCTTCCTGCTATAAGAGCAATAATGCTAGAATCAATTCCCCCACTTAAAAAGGCTCCGACGCCCACATCGCTTATAAGGTGCTCCTCAATTGACTGTGTAACTAATTTTCTAACCAAAGTTTTAGCCTGGGGCCTGCTGTTAATTGCCGCATCTTCAAATACTTTTTTAGGCCACCATTGCCCGGCAGTACATTTTCCGTCGGGGGTAATTCTTAGGTAGCTACCTGGTAAAAGCGATTCGACATTTTTAAAAATATGCCCACTTGCAGGCAAATGGCCAAATCCAATGTATTCACTTAGGGCACTTGGGCTCAGCTGCCCGGTTGTATCATCAATTAATGCCTGCACCTCAGAACAAAAGGTTATCTCCGTTTTAGATGTTTTTACATAAAGGGGCTTTATACCCAACCTATCCCTTACCAAAATCACCGACTTATCAAAATCATCATATAAAGCAAAAGCAAACATTCCCTTTAATAATGAAAACGTATCAAGACCTTTTAGACTATATAATTCTATTAAAGTTTCAGTATCTGAATTTCCCCTCCATTTAAAATCTGGTAAATATTTTCTTAACTTCAGGTGATTATAAATTTCTCCATTAAAAATTATAGTGTATCGACCGCTATTATTGTTCATAGGTTGATCCCCTGTTGGAGTAGGATCAAGAATAGCCAGCCTTGTGTGACCAAAATAAATCGTCTTTTCTAAGTTATACCATTCTCCAAAACCATCTGGGCCTCTATGCTTTATGGCATTTACGCTTGGGTGATTAAAAAGCTGTGAATTAAAACTTATTTTTCCAACAATTCCGCACATCTAGATTTGTATTTGATAATAGTATTGTAGCAAAATCAATTAAATAATAATTTAAGACTTTATTAAACGACTTTGTTTTGAGTTTTAAAACACCCGTATGAATGCTTAGTAGGAAAAATTAATACTTAGTTGAAAAAGAATACCTTAAACTTTTTTAAGTTTTTTTTCTTTACAAGACTAAAAATATAAAGTCTAATAAGTTCCTAATTGATGAATTTACTTTTGCCCAATAAATTGACTTGTAAGTTTGTTAGGAGGTAATGGCAATTGGGAAT
>JANPOX010000569.1:0-1649 GCA_031428235.1 Bacteroidia bacterium
AAGTGGATTTTTGATAAGCTAAATGTAGTTGGTACTATAAAGGATGAAGACATTGTTACGGGTTCAAGAATCCAATATCTGGGCAAATATTATTATGCCGAAGTTCTGATTAGAACACAAACCAATAAAGTTGAGATTGAATTCAACCACTCAAAGTTTAAGGTATTTCTTTCCATAAAATTGGCGACTCAAGAGGACATTAAAATCGCATTACACAATTTTTATAAAGCAAAAGCCATTCAGAAAATAACACCTAGGGTCGACCGTTTGTCAGTGAAAACCAAACTTTCATATGCAGAGCTACATTTTAGAAAAATGAGCAAGAGATGGGGAAGCTGTACGGGCTCAAATAATATCATCATAAACATTGACGCTGTAAAGCTCCCGTTTACACTAATTGATTACTTGATACTACATGAGCTCTGCCACACCAAAATTAAAGACCATTCAAAAGCTTATTGGGCAGAATTAAGTAAGCATGAGCCCAAGTGGAAGGAATTGGATTCTTCTGTGAAAATGATAAAAATATAATTATAATAAATCCATGTTTAGGTTGCTACACATAATTCCATATAATTAAGTTGGTTGTAATAATCTTCAACCAGAAAAAACTTTTCTGAAATGTAACCTTCTCCCCAATAACAGATATCAATGTGTTTGTCGAGTAGGTGATAATATACACCAAAAAAACGCTTACCATCTTTATCGAAATATACAAGCTGTCGTTCGCAGTACATGCCTCCTGCTACTTCAAATAAATTATCATTTTTTGGTATTCCTTCGAGCACATTTTCTAGCTTCGAAAATTCTTGTATTGTTGTTAATTGCATCAGATTGTTTTTATAAGTATACTTTAATCTGATTAAAAGTCAAGTGTAAAAATGAATAATTTTAAGTGTATTATAAAGTGTTACGTAATACATTCACGTTATGTAATTGGCATGACAACAACTTCCCCAAAAAAATAGTCTTATATACAAGTTTTCTAATTCAACTAAAAATTCTATATTATGTTTCCAATCATAATAAAGTATTATAAACAGTTTTTTATAATACTCCGATTAAAACTAGTATAAATTAATAAATACACCATGACTAACAAGAGCTTTACCCATGCAAAGTTTTTTACCGTATTCGTTAAGAAGCTGGCATCAACTATTATATGTTTGTCTTTGCTATTTATTTGTAAAAGCCAGAGCATTATTGATGAAGCATTCATTCCAATAATTGACTCCAACGAAATTGTGGTGGCCTATATAAAAAAAACTTCCATAAAAGAATACAATCATCCAAAACCTGTGTCTAAAATAATGGCGTATGATGAGAAGCTCAATTTAGTAGGATATTGGATGGGGAAAAAGAAAAAATTCATCAAGGTTAAAAGTTAGCATTGAATTATTAGTGCTTTACAAATCAATTAAAACGCATGAAAATGAGATGTTTTAATGCTCGGTTTTAAGACAATAAATAAATAAACATGTCATTCAATAAGCGAAAAAATGTTTCCATTACGCTATTCTTATATTGCCATTAACAAAGAACTTCAATTTATTTCGGTTCTTTAAAATTTCTAGTTGCAGAATCGAATAATAACTTAATTACCAATATACCCTATGAGGTTAAAAGCATTAATAGTGGATGATGAGCAT
>JANPOX010000570.1:0-2443 GCA_031428235.1 Bacteroidia bacterium
TAATGCCCCAACAGATAATGCGAATTTTAAAGACGGAGAGCCTGTTTTTGCTAAGGACGAAGCTTCTAAAAAATATAAAATTATAGACGACCGTAAAAAATCGATTCCGGCTTACAAAAAAGAATTTTGTACTCCTTTCCCACGCATGTGGAGTCAGCAAGGTAATCATGAAGCCGCTTACCGTTATTGGGGAGACGTGCAGAGTCACCATAAAACTAAATCTATAATGAATGAGCAGACAGGGGAAATGGAAGAAGTTCAGATTCCAAATTTCGCTGCTAACATGACTTATTTCATCAGTTATCAGTTAAAATATATGTATTTACGTTATTTTGCCTGGAACTTTATTGGCCGTCAGAATGACATTCAGGGATTGAATGGAAACCCTTTGGAAGGAAATTGGAAAACCGGTATCAAAGGACTGGATGATGTTTTATTAGATACAGATACTTCTTTTGTACCTCATGCCGCCTCCAATAATATGGCCAGCAACTCTTTTTATGCCCTGCCATTTATTTTAGGTTTACTAGGATTTGTGTTCCATGTAAAAAATAATAAAAACGACATGTGGGTTGTATTATTGCTTTTCTTATTGAATGGAGTTGCCGTTGTATTTTACCTTAATCAATATCCTTATCAACCACGTGAACGTGATTACGCCTACGTCGCCTCGTTTTATGCCTTTGCCATATTTATTGGTTTGGGTGTGTTATTTATTTTTGATTTTTTAAGCAAAAAGACAAATGCTAAAATGGCATCAGTCATAGCCACTGTATTAGGCTTAATTATTCCCACATTGATGGTTGCTGAAGGCTGGGATGATCATAACCGTTCTAAAAGATCAATGAGCCGCGATTTTGCAGTGAATTATTTAAATACCTGTGCGCCTAATGCAATTTTATTTACCAACGGTGATAATGATACGTTCCCTCTTTGGTATGCGCAGGAAGTTGAAGGAATAAGAACAGATGTACGTGTAGTAAATTTAAGTTTATTGCAAACAGATTGGTACATTAACCAGATGCGTCGTGCAGCATACGAATCTGCACCGGTGCCATTTACAATTCCTGCTGATAAGTATGTTCAGAGCAAGCGTGAAGTGGTTTATATCATGGATAAAGGAAAAGGTCCAATGAATTTAAAGAAAGCCATTGATTTTGTTGTTTCTGATGACATTGAGAATAAACTGGATTATGGAAATAAACCTTTGGATTATTTCCCTGCAAAATCTTTTTATGTACCGGTTGATTCTTCTACTGTAATGCGTGAAAAAGTAATCACAGTAAAAGATACAGCCCGTTTGGTGAAATCTATTAAATGGACTATTAACCGTCAGTACTTAACTAAAAATGATTTAATGGTATTGGACTTAATTGCACATAACAACTGGAAGCGTCCGATCTATTTTGCTGTTACAACAGGTTCAGAAGCTTATTTAGGATTAGAAGAATATTTTCAGTTGGAAGGTTTAGCGTATCGTTTAACCCCAATTAAAAATAACGAAAACGAAATGGCAGTTGGTGGCCGTGTCAATACCGACATCATGTATGACAATGTGATGAATAAATTTGCTTGGGGTGGTTTGGATAAGCCGGGTGTAAGTTTAGATGAGAATTGTACACGTATGGCTTCCAATATGCGCATGCAGATGGCAACATTGGCAGGTGCCTTGATCAGCAAAGGTCAAAAGAAAAAAGCTGAGAAAGTATTGGATCTGTGTCTTGAAAAAATGCCTGATGCTAACGTTCGTTATGAAGCCACACTTTATACTATCATTGCGGGTTACTACAAAATTGGTAATATGAAAAAAGCGACCGAATTATCTGGTCGATTATTTGATATTTATGAGAATGATCTTAAAGTTTATAAGGCGCAAACATCTCTTCACCGTGCCTCCTTTAACAGGGAAGTTGGTCAGGCAAAGGAAATTATGCGCCGTTTAGTAATGTTAGCTGAGCAATTTAAAAACGAAGCTCATTCTAAAGATTTAATGAAACGATTAACTGCTGCCGTTCCCATGGAAGAATTAATGCCGGAAGAACAACAGCAAGGACAACCGATGCCGCAGGGAGGCATGTAGTTTAAGAAAAACTAAAAAAGCGTCCTGCATATTTTGTGGGACGCTTTTTTTTATAAATAAAATTGAATAGTATGAATCAAATCATTTTTCCTACGTACAGAAAATATAAGAACAATAAGCATTTTTTTAAGATCATGAATGAAAATGAATTTGAAGAGATTAGTTTTATTGGTTCAAAAGTACTTGTGGTAAAACATGTTGCAAAAATTTTACCTGACAGAAACCTGATTGCTGACTTGCTTCACGATAGTAATGTTGCAGAACTATCAACACAAGAAGAATACGAATCATTTTTAACAAGTTCTAAAAATCATAACACAGAGTAAAAGGAGTTAAGAGAGTTCGCAGAGTTTTTTTTTAGAA
>JANPOX010000571.1:0-1610 GCA_031428235.1 Bacteroidia bacterium
GGAAAGCCCAAGGGTTAGTAATTCTGCTTTAAAGAAATTTTTGAGAGTTTGTTTTAAATAAAATTCAAACCTTTAAATTATTTTTACCTTAAAAGTAAAAATATTAATAATATATGTTTGTCTCCAATTTATATATCTTTATGCCATAATTTGGAATATTCATCGAAAATATTGTTCTTTACCTAATTTTAAAAAAAAATATGAAAAAAAATCTACTTAGTTTGTCCTTACTGATTTTACCATTAATTGGTTCAGCACAAATTACTATTACTCAATCTGACTTGCCTACAATTGGCAGTATGTGGTTTGAATTGAATGATACAACTACACTCCAATCTATTACAGTGGGTGGTGCAAATCAAACATGGAATTATAGCAATTTTAATGTCAGCAGAACCACTTTTACACAATTTCAAAATATTGCAGCTGCTCCATCATCATGGAATTCCAATTTCCCAGGCTCCCAAATGGTTTCTTACACACCAACAGATTCTATGGCAAATTATTTTTCATCAAATAGCAATGGATTTTATGTTGATGGCTTCTATAACGGAAGTTTGAATGCACAACCAAATACCTATATATTTAGTCCAAAAATACTAGCCGTTCCCACACCATTCACATATAATAACACCCGTATAAATACAGCCAGATTAACATTTACGGTAAATCAAGGATTTAATATCAAAGTTGCAAGCTACACACATCAGGAATTTACAGCCGATGCTTTTGGAACAATAACAACACCTGCCGGGACATTTAACAATACACTGCGGATCAAACGTTTGAGTTATGCAGAAGATTCTGTCTATGCAGATTTTGGTGCCGGCTACCAGCCATTATCAAATAGCACAGCACATGACACTATAATTTCGTATGACTGGGTAAAAAACGGAAGCAATTTACTTGTTTTTAGTATGGAAGAAAAAATGAATGGACCTGTTGGAAGTGGTGTTGCATCCACCGCTACATATTATGATAATACAGCCACTCATCTCCCTACTTTTCTAAAACCATCTGAATCAGTTGTGTACCCAAATCCCAGTAACGGATCTAAGGAAGTTACGATATCTTTGAAAAGTAAAAATCATGAACTACTATCGATCTATAATGTTTCAGGCGAATTAGTTAAAACTGAAAAACTAAATGGCAGAGATGCTATTATATTTGATACCAATATTTTGAACAGCGGAATTTATATTTATAAAATCTCAAGTACAGATAGCCAAGAAATTACTTCAGGTAAATTTACCATTACCAACTAATAATTAACACAATCGATACTTAAACCCTTGAAATTTATTAATTTCAAGGGTTTTTAATTTAATACTATGTCTGTAACTTTTGCTCCAGCTCAACAAACTGATTTATCACAAATTGTTTCCACCTATAATTCAACCATAGCTTCCCGTCTGGTTACTGCGGATTTAGAGCCTGTTTCTGTTGAAAGCAAACAATCATGGTTTGACGCTCACACATCTAACAAAAGGCCGTTATGGGTTGTTATGATTGACGGCTTATATAGTGGCTGGATGAGCTTTAATTCATTTTATGGTCGGCCAGCTTATGATGGAACAGTTGAAGTGAGTATTTACCTGGAAGAAAGTGCA
>JANPOX010000572.1:0-3890 GCA_031428235.1 Bacteroidia bacterium
CATTGCTGTATTTCGCCAGTATTTTATGTTTATCATAAAAGCCTTCCTGCATGATAGGGAAATCTGTCCAGAACCATGAATTTAAAATATAAGGCTTGTTCATCACGATCGTGAATTTTAGATTATTTGAAGTGTCCGGTACAATATCCAATATGTTCTCCCAATAAGATTTAAAGCCGGGGTTATTGGTATATAAACATTTGCTGGCTTTGGTTGTAAATATAATGTCGCGGGCAGTAATGGGATTGTTATCGTCCCAGGTCATGTTATTTTTTAGTTCATAAGTATAATTTAAACCATCGCTTGAAATAAGCGGGAGAGCAGTTACCAGGCACGGAAGTAATTCACCTGTTTTATAGTTTATGCGTAATAAACTCAGATTTGTGTAAAGATTTATTTCGGCTCGTACAGCTGATGCACCATTAGTGGGGTGCATGTCTTCCGGTTCGCTTAGTAGTTGAACGACTAAAACATTATTAGTTGTTTTTTTGCAACTACTTGTAAATAGATAAAATAGAACACAAATTAAAAAATAAAGAAGGGCTTTCATATTACTAAAAATAGAAAAACAAGGTAATAAAATTTATTTTTTGTTTAGCTTTTAATAATTTAAAAAAATTCATACATTTACGACCTCTTAATTAAATAAGAGTTGGAGAGGTGCCTGAGTGGCCGAAAGGACATGTTTGCTAAACATGCGTACGGGAAACTGTACCGAGGGTTCGAATCCCTCCTTCTCCGCATTGACTCTTTCAAGGGAGTGCAAAACGCTGTAATCATTGATTACAGCGTTTTTTTGTTATCTTTTATTTTAGGTTATTTACCATATTAGCCATACTAATTATATTCTCATCTTTTGTTAATCGTCTGACCCTATAATTTAATAGAATTTGCGATTCTCCCACTTTTTCCAAACAATAATTTTTAGAAATTGTTTTTATAACCGGTTTTTTTGCCTGAATCATCAACCATGGCGCCACAACTAGCAAAAACATTAGTGTTGTTGCAATTTTTATTTTGTTTGCAGAATTCATAATAATTTAGTTTTAAGTTATTTGTTATTTATTTTATGCTGCAAAGTAAAGGCAAGACAACCCTGTTATAAATAGTTGAACTTATATTAAGCATGTAGTAAAATCAGATTGCTTTTTTAGTGTTTTCGTTGACACGTAGCATTATTGTTTGTAAACCTGAAAGCCTGAATTCTTCCTCAATATTAAATTATAGGAACTTTAGGAAATACAAAATAGCGAAGCAAACTGTATTCCTTATCTTTCGAAGATGCTATTCTATTGACTATAACATCAGTATATACTATATTTGTAATTATTATAGATAAGTGAAAAAACGTTAACCATTTTTCTTACAACGTTTTACCTGTTTATTGTGTCATGTATGTCTTTTTTATAAACATGGCTAAGAAACTATGAATTATCGGAAGCTGACAATACGATAGATAATAAAGGTGAAATGATCTTTTTTTTATTGAGATTAATCATTTAATAAGATGACAACCTATAAAATGAAACACAGCTATAAAATATCAGGTATGACTTGCAGCAGTTGCAAGGAAAAGGTGCATTCATTGTTATCAACGGTTAAAGGCATAATAGAAGTTAGCGTTGATTTAGAAAAAGGTGAAGCAGAAATAATCATGGATCGGCACATTGCCACCACTGAATTAAAATTGGGATTAAAGAATCATCCAAAGTATCAGTTAAGTGAAAAAGAGGTGACAATGTCAAAACCTGATAGTACAGTATTGATCGAAGAAGACAAAAGCTGGCTTGAGATATATCTACCGATTCTTCTAATATTTGCCTATATAACTGGTGTAACTATATTAGTGCAGGTTATAAGTGGTGAATTTAATCAGGTGCAATGGATGAATCATTTTATGGCCGGATTCTTTTTAGTATTTTCCTTTTTTAAACTATTAAACCTGAGAGGATTCGCAGAAAGCTATGCGATGTATGATATAGTAGCCATGAAAATAAAAGGCTATAGTTACCTATATGCATTTATTGAATTGAGTTTGGGGATTGCCTATTTAATTGAATTCAACCCATTAATAACAAATGTGGTTACATTTATTGTTATGAGTATAAGTATTGTGGGGGTTCTTAAAAGTGTATTAAATAAACAGAAAATAAAATGTGCCTGTTTGGGAGATGTATTTAATTTACCTATGAGTACTATAACAATAATTGAAGATGCGTTGATGATAGCAATGAGCGCAATGATGCTAATAAACATGATGTAAAGAAAATTTAAACCAAGAAACGGTCATGCTCCTCCTTATTTGGCGAGTAATTAAGATTACATGACTCCGCCAGCTGGCGGATGAAACTAAAAATCAATAATATCTACATATGAAACAACTATTTACCGCAATAATTTTTTTATCTATTTACTTGAGTTCAATGGCTCAAACTATAACTGAACCTTGTTATTTTGATAAGTACCAGCGCCTTAATAAAAAGCAAATTGAGAATGCTGAAGCTATCATTCAACAGAATTTGATTAACAATCAAGCGAAGCCCCTCTCTCATAACCCTAATCTTAAAGTAATACCGGTTGTGGTTCATGTTATACATGATGGTGGAACTAACAATATTTCTGATGCCCAGATCCAAAGCCAAATTGACGTCTTAAACGAAGACTTTAGAAAAATGGTTGGTACTAATGGATATGGTACCGGAGTTGACACAGATATTGAGTTTCGTTTGGCTAAAAAGGATCCTTTGGGGAAATGTACTAATGGTATAGTAAGGGTTAATAGTCCGTTATCAAACCATCAAACTTATCAAAGAAGTCAATTAAAGTTATTGAGTTACTGGGACAACACACGATACTTAAATATGTATGTGGTAAAAAACATTAATAATGGCAGTGGTATTTTGGGTTACTCTTCTTTTCCCGGAGGCCCACCGGATGAAGACGGTATTGTGGTAAAACATAATTATTTTGGGAGAATTGCTACTGCTTCAACATCTTTAGGCAGAACAACCACACATGAGGTTGGGCATTGGTTTGGCCTGTATCACACTTTTAATGGCGGTTGTGGTATCGATACTTGTGCTGATGGTGATTATGTATGTGACACACCTCCTGCTGCGAATCCAAACTATAATTGCCCTGTAATTAATAGCTGCTCTAATGATGTGCCAAATGTCAATGATCAGATTCAAAATTATATGGATTACTCAAATGACAACTGCAAAAGTATGTTTGCAAACGGCCAAAAAATGCGGATGCACTCAACGCTGGCAAGCTTCCGCAATGATATTTGGCAACAATGGAATATTGATTCAACAGGTTGTGATAGTGGTTTCGTAAATACTAACTGCAATGTAATTGCGGATTTTGTCACCTTAAACCCTAATATATGTATTGGTAATTCTATTACTTTTTATAACAGATCGCAAAATACTCCAACAGGCTATCAATGGTACTTCCAGGGTGGAACTCCCTCAGTGTCTTCAGTAGCCAATCCAACTGTTTCCTACGCTGCCGCTGGTTCTTACCAGGTGAAGTTAGTTGCTACTAATAGTAATGGCTCAGACAGTTTGATTTTAAGTAGTTATGTAAATGTAACTACACCACCCGTAGGGCAACCACTCCCTTATTTCGAAAATTTTGAGTCCTTTACTTTTCCAACCAATAGTATCACTATTGATAATCCGGATGGTGGCATTACCTGGGAACGTGATACAATTGCCGTTGCTTATCAAGGTATAGCTAGTGCAAAAATCAATAACTTAATAAACACTAATTATGGCCAATCAGATGCTATGATACTACCTCGCTTTGACTTCACTTCGTTTGTAGGCACACCTTATTTAAACTGTAAATGGGCATATGCCAAATCAGACCCTAACTATTCAGAC
>JANPOX010000573.1:0-13628 GCA_031428235.1 Bacteroidia bacterium
TGTAAGTGAAGAAAACAACGAGCCAATTGCTAATGCACTTATTCATTTAAAAGGATCAAGTGGCGATATGTATGAATTTAAAACTGGTCCTGATGGAAAATATAATTATAAGTTAAAAGAAAATACTTCATATGAAGTAACAGTTGCTACAGATAAAGCCACAACTTCTCAATCTTTCAAGTTAGGCTTCTTAGCTAATAAAGACATGGGGAAATTAACTACCGTGGATGAGAATGAATCAAAAGATTTCGTAAAAGATTTCGCATTAACTCCTGTTAAAGCTGAGATCCGTTTCCCGCAAGTTTTATATGCTCTAGGTAAAGCGGAGTTGTTAGTAGACCCTACAGGAAAAGATCCTTCTAATGATACTCATGTTCCATTAAATTCTAAAGATTCATTAAATTTCCTATATCAAACTTTAATTGATAATCCTGGTATTGTAATTGAATTGCAAGCACATACGGATAGCCGTGGTAATGATGCGAAAAATCAGATTTTATCTGAAGAACGTGCTAAATCCTGTGTTGACTACTTAGTTAATGAGAAAAAAATTCCTATTGCTCGTTTAATGTCTAAAGGTTGGGGTGAGAAAAAATTATTAATCAAAGATGTGGTGATTAATAAAGCAAAAACCAAAGAAGAAAAAAACGCTTTACACCAGAAAAACCGTCGTACTGTATTCCGTATCGTAAATTGGGATTATGTAGATCCTAATGCCCCTAAATCTGACAAGCCTATTTATAAGCCTCAGGTTAAAGGAGATGAAAATTCTGAAGATGTAGAATAAGAAATTATATAATAGATTTAAAAACCCTTTCAATTAAATTTGAAAGGGTTTTTTTATTTAATGACGTTCTGCAATTTTTGTTAATTACAAAATGCTAAGTCTAAAAAATGTAATTTTGCTTAATCTAAAATTTTAAACAATGCGTAATATAGTATGGACAATAATAGTTGTTTGGGTTGTTTGGAAAATTTATAATGCATTTGCATCCAAGGCAAAAAATCAATCCGTAGAATCCAACACTTCTTCTAAAAGAAAAGAAGGAGAAGTGAAAATTGATAAAAACATTGATCAGCAGTCGCATTTTAGACCGAATGACGGAGAATTTGTAGACTACGAAGAAGTAAACTAATGAAAACACGAATTCTATATGTGGTGATTTCTGTCATGCTAAGTTATTTTTGTGTTGCTCAGGAAAACCCACCAGCTCCCGCCCCACCTCCGCCTTTAAATAATCAAAGACCCGCTCTTCCAAAAGACTTTAGTAGTTTTAAAGAAAGACTGTATGTTGGCGGAAATGTTGGAGCAGGGTTTGGAGCAATTACCTATATTAATATATCACCGTTGGTAGGCTGTAGAATCACCAAAGAGCTTTCTTTTGGCCTTACGGGCACGTATAATTATTATAGCCAGACGTATGGTAACCAAAGATTCGTGTCTACCATTTATGGCGGCGGCGGATTTGGAAGATATCATTTTTTTGAAAATTTTTTCGCTCAGGTGGGCATCGAAAGATTAAGCGTTTTGGATTACAGATCTATCATTCCTAATAGCAGGGTTTGGATCGATAATATTTTAGTAGGCGGAGGTTACAGACAACAATTCACTGAGAGAGGAAGTTTTGTGGCCGCCATTTTTTATAATCTCAACCAAACACCTCTTTCTCCTTATCCAAATCCTATTATTCAAATTGGATTTAATATCAATTTATAGAACTTTAAATCAAAAATTATTATCATTTTTGTACTTTATTACTCTTGCGTTTGTTCCGATTGATATCGGAAAGTATACAATCAATTGTGGTTAATTGCCCAGGTGTTGGAATGGTATACAAGTACGCTTGAGGTGCGTATGTCGTAAGACGTGGGAGTTCGAATCTCCTCCTGGGTACGATAAGCAAAAACCCCTTGATGAATCAATATTTATCAGGGGTTTTTTGGTTTTACAACCTAAACTATACATTCAATTTATTGATACGTATGTATTTTTCTAAAAGATTTTTAAAAAGAAATAATTTTAGCGAAGAAAATTGAAATAATTTTGATGTAAAACAATTACTTAAATCTGTGCACTCAAATTTTCAAAAGGATATCTATTCACACGTGAGAATATCGGGATGAAAAACCGTTTTTAAACCGATAGTTGTTTTTACCTGATATAACAGTTTTATAATAAAAATAACTTAAATTTATTTGGCTTATTTAATTGAATTTGTTTTCACTTTAAATAGCAACTAGGATTCAGAAGATTATGACGCTTAAAAAGAAACCATCAGAGTTAAGGGTTGTCATCATATTACTGATGGTAGTTCTGATGATATGTTTTACAGGCGCATTGCTTTATAAAAATTTATCAACCATAGCGAAAAACGTTTCCAATTCTGCGGAAAACAATACACGAACTTCAATTCTTCTACGCCAAATCCTTATTGAGTTCAGAGAGGCCGAAAACAATGTAAAATCTTATAACTTAACTGCAAATAGAGATTATCTTATCTCCTTCTATACTGGCATTACTGCTTTGGATTCAAAACTACAAGAGCTTCAGGATACAAAATTATTTTCTTACAGAGAAAGAACCATTATAGATAGCGTAATTATTTTATCAGAAGAGAGATTTGAATTGCTAAAAACACAATTGTATGCAGATGATGAATCAAAAATCACAGATGAATTAAATAGCATCTCTTCTAAAATTGATGCGAGTTATAAAGAAAACGCTCAAGAAGAAATATATGAAAGGCGAGTGCAGAATATAATTAAAGACACCGTTAAAAGAAAAGAAACTTTTTTTCAAAGGTTATTTGGCAAAAAACGAAAAAGAGCTGACACTATTCAAAGTGCACCGATCATTGTGAGAGATAGTGTCTATGTAAACCAGACAAAGCAAATTGGAGTAGAATTAAAAAAAGAAGTTAAAAAAGTAAAGAAGGCGCAAAAAGCAAAACTTACTGAGCAAAAAAGTCTGGAATTAAAACTATCACATGAGGGTAAGGATATCGTTGATAAAATACGTTCGTTCTCCAATGAAATGGACGCAATGGAGCGGAAATCAACTTTAGAAAAAATCAATTCTGCCAATAAAGATGTAGGCACAATAAAAGTCTTAGCCATTATTATCACTGCCATTATTTCGATACTCCTGCTAATTGTTAGTTTAATAATTATAATATATACGGCCAAAAAAAGGCAATATGAAACAGCATTAATTACCGCCAGACAAAACGCAGAAGATCTTGCTAAAACAAAAGAGACATTTTTGGCAAATATGAGCCATGAAATAAAAACCCCACTGAATGCCATATTTGGTTTTACAGAACAGGTCTTAAAAAGTGATCTCACGGCCAAACAGAAGGAATACCTCACAGTTGTAAAGGACTCTACTAACCACCTCATTCAATTGATCAATGATATACTTGATTATTCAAAAATACAGGCCGGTAAAATACAATTAGAAAAGGTTGATTTTGATATTAAAAACGAACTTGAAAATATAAAAACACTTTTTACACAACAATGTAATAATAAAAACCTTGAGCTGAATTTTTTCATCGATATTGATGTTCCTGAATACATAAATGCTGAGCTTACCAAACTCAAGCAAATCATGTATAATGTAATTGGTAATGCCATTAAATTTACAAACAAAGGGTCTGTTACAGTTGAAGTGAAAAAGATAATTCAAAATGGACATTCTGTTGAGATAAAAATAAATGATACGGGGATTGGAATTGCAGAAGAAAAAATATCAAGATTATTTAATGAATACGAACAACTCCATACTGATATGCCAAATAAATATGGTGGGACAGGATTGGGGTTGGTTATCACAAAAAAAATATTAGAACATCTTGGCGGAAATATACAAATGAAAAGCAAGGAGCATGAAGGAACTGAAGTCGTTATTCAATTTCCTTATTCTGAATGTCACAGTTTAAAATACAAGGAAGAAACACTGGGAATATCAGAACATCTTATAAGCGCTATTTTAAAAAATAAAAATATTTTAATTGTAGATGATGAGCAGTTTAACCGCTTGCTATTAAAAACAATACTTTCAAAATACGATACTAATGTTACAGAAGCAATCAATGGAAATGAGGCCGTTACCCAGGTTAAAAACAATCATTACGACCTTGTGTTAATGGATGTCAGGATGCCTGAAAAAGATGGCATCGAAGCTTGTGAAGAGATTCGTGTTTTTGAAAAAGACCTCATTATATTAGCATCTACTGCGGTAGTTAACAAAAACACAACTAATAAATGTCTTCAGGCAGGATTTAATGGCTTTATCTTTAAACCTTTTAACGAAAAAAATCTATTAGAAAATCTTTATTCTTACTTAACAGGCCAGGTGGTGAAAGAAGGAAAAACTACTATAAATGCATCTCTTACAAATAAACTCAATTTTGATGAATTATTTTCGATCGCCAATGGCGACGAGCATTTTAAAAAAGAAATGATTCTCATTTTTCATAAATCTATTAATGAAGGATTGGATACAATTGAGACCTTACTAACTGACAAAGAATGGGTGAAGATTTCGGAAATAGCGCATAAAATACTTCCGTCATGCAAGCATTTTCAGGCAAATAGTCTTTATGAAAATTTAAAATATTTTGAAAGTTTACGCGAAAATGCACCAGTTGAGTCACAGTTAAGCATAAAATTGCAACAACTTAAACGCGATGTTTCAGAAGTTAATCTCGAATTACAGGTATATTTGTAAAATAAAAAGCATTATAGTATAGAATTATGGCTGCAAAACCTTTTACAATTTTTGTTTTAGAAGATGATGAGTGGTATAATAAACTCTTAGCACATACTATATCATTAAATCCTGATTACCAGGTAAAAAGTTTTTTTTCAGCTGGTGAGTTTTTTAAAAATATTCATGAAAAACCGGATGTTGTAACCCTCGATTACCGTTTACCTGATACTACCGGAGAAGACGTTCTGGAAAAAATAAAACAACAAAGCCCAGATACAGAAGTCATCATCATATCTGAACAGGACAATATTGAAACTGCCCTGAACCTTCTAAAAAATGGTGCTTACGATTACATCGTTAAAGAAAAAAATATTAAGGATCGCTTATTGGCAATCATTAATAATGTTCAAAAAAATATTAAGCTTAAATCAAGAATCATCGTTCTGGAAAAAGAGCTACAGAAAAAACATGATTTTTCTCAAAGCATTATTGGCTCAAGTAAGTCCATGGCAAATGTTTCCGGACTCATTGAAAAAGCACTTGGCATTAATATTACCGTTACCATTACAGGTGAAACCGGCACGGGTAAAGAAGTAGTAGCGAAAACCATTCATTACAATTCAATCCGTAAACAAAAACCATTTGTAGCAGTTAACGTAGCTGCTATTCCTGCTGATTTAATTGAAAGCGAATTGTTTGGACATGAAAAAGGATCTTTCACAGGTGCCCTGGCCAGGAGAATAGGAAAATTTGAAGAAGCAAACGGTGGCACATTATTTCTTGATGAAATAGGTGAGATGGAACTAACGGTACAAGCTAAATTATTAAGAGTTTTACAAGAAAAAGAAATTACACGAATTGGAAGTAATGTACCCGTAAAAACAGACTGCAGAATTATTGTGGCAACCCATCGTAATTTAAAGGAAGAGGTAAAAAATGGCAGATTTAGAGAAGATTTATATTTTCGATTATACGGATTAATAATAGAGCTTCCACCTTTAAGAGAAAGAGGGAAAGATGTATTGATTCTTGCCAAATATTTTATGGATGTGTTTTGTAAAGAAAATCAATTGGCTCCTAAAACATTAAGCGATGAAGCCCAAGGTAAATTAATGAGCTACCATTTTCCAGGGAATGTACGTGAACTAAAATCAACTGTTGAACTAGCCATAGTGATGTGTAATTCTGATAACATCCTTGCTGAACATATTAACTTGTCCTCATCTGATGTCATATCTGATAATTTTTCTGAAGACATGACCTTAAAGCAATATGAATTAAAGATCATCAAAAACTATCTCAAAAAATATGATGATAATATGAAATTAGTTGCCCAAAAATTAGATATTGGGTTATCTACTTTGTATCGCATTTTAAAAGAGGATAGCGAAAGTAAGTAAACAATTCCTTTTCGTGTAAATTTCTCATTTTGAGAATTCCTTTTCCAAAAAAGGAAAACACTTTCATTTAATATTTAGGCAATACTTTGATTATTAACTAATTACTGATTGGCACTTCTGTTGCCTATGATTTGTGCAACCACATTGGGTTAAATCTGCTCAATAAATTAAAGAGGATTCAATAACAATTAAAAAACTAAACCATGAAAGCTAGCAAAAAAATTACCAGCGTCTTTTTAGGACTATCAACCTTAGTTATGTTTAACAGTTGTAAAGAAACAGTTCTAAAAGACGAACATGATGCACAGATCTCCAGTCTTATACGTTCAGATGAAAAAACAAGAGACTCATTAGAAGGTTTATATATTGCTACACTCGATGAGATCGATAATAATTTAGACAAAATCAGAGATAAAGAAGGAATGATTATTATGGGTCCAAAAATAAATTCAGATTTAAGGATGTCAAAAAAAGAAGAAATCGTCAATAACATTAGCTTCATCAATACCTTGCTGGAAGAAAATAAAACTAAACTAGCTCAATTGGAAAAAAGCCTTGCTGCTTATAAAAGAGGAAAAAAACAATTGGTGCACTCCATTAATCAGGCAAAAGAAAGAATGCAATTGCAGGAAGATGAGATTGAAGAATTAAAAGCTGTGTTAGCTCAAAATGAATTTAAAATAAATGATCTTAATAAACAATTGGACGAAAAAAATAGCCAGTTGGCTTCTTTATCCGAAAAGAATACAACTCTGGATAAAAGTCTAAATAGAGTTTATTTTAAAGAAGGAACTTATAAAGAATTAAAGGGAAGTAATATTATTAAGAAAGAAGGTGGTGTGTTGGGGATTGGAAGGGTTGAAACATTACAACAAAACCTTGACAAATCAAAATTCAAAGAGTTAAACCAAAAAGAAACAACGTCAATAACCCTAAGCGGAAAAAAAGCCAAATTGATTACCCGTCATCCTGTTAATTCGTATACAGTATCAGCACCCGAAAACGAAATGGCTCAGTTAACAATCAAAGACCCGGAAAGTTTTTGGAGTTATTCTAAATATTTAGTAGTTGAGGTTAAATAACCCGCAGTAATAAAAAAGAGGGAAACGCTTAAACTGAAGGTTATTAATGTAATTAGTAAACACTTAATAGCCTTCAGTTAATTTAATGAATGAACATTATAAAATAATAGATCATGAAAAATTATCCCCATTTTAAAATTGTTATACTAGAAGATAATGATTTTTACAACAAGCTAATGAGTAAATACATAAAAACTTATATTGCCCGTTGCGCCTTACTTAAACGATTTACATTTGAACTTGCTTCTTTCACCACGTATACTGATTGTGCGAGAAATTTTCATAACGACGTTAACATCATTCTGACAGACTATTTTTTGAATGACGGATATTCTGCCTTGAGTATTTTAGAACTTGTTAAAAAGCGCGGCATAGATTGTAAAGTCATAGTATTATCTCAAATTCAAGATATTACTACCTCAATATGTACTTTATTGGAAGGCGCTTATGAATTTATTCCTAAAAACAAAGCTGCCCTTGAAAAGAGCGGACATATGATAGAAGATATCATTTCACAAAGTCTTCAGAGTAAAAACGGAAAATTTTATTTAAGTTAATGCGATCTCAATCTTCTTTAATCAAAAATCTTTCTTTCGGAAGATTTTTTTTGTACCAAACAGTCACTTTTTAGCCTAATGATGTTATACTAACACAAATCTGTTTAAAACATCGCTTATGATTTAATTTACCCTCTTCTTTCTAAGGTAACTTCGTGTAATTAAAACTTAAGCTCTATGATGTCATTCATTCTTCAGATAACCAATACTGTTGCTACTGCCTTAGTAGATACAGCAGCGCAACCGGTAGTAACCGGTATACAAACAGCTACAGAACTTCCTCCCAATGAAATATCACTGTTTGATATAGTTTCAAAGGGTGGAGTAATTATGATTCCTTTAGCTATTTTATTGTTAATGACAATTTACGTTATGGTAGAGCGTTTATTAACCATATCAAAAGCATCAAAAAGAAACGCAACCTTATTACATAGCATTAAAGACATGATAAACAGTGGTAATTTGGCCAATGCACGTAGTCTTTGCAAGAGTGTGAATACTCCTGAATCAATTATGTTGGAGCAAGGAATTTCACGTATAGGTCAAAGCATGACAGAAATTCGAGAAGCGATGGATAAAGCCGGATCTGCTGAATTATCTCGTTTAGAAAAAAACATGAGCATTTTAAATATTACAGGTCGTATTGCTCCTATGTTTGGTTTTATTGGAACCATTATTGGGGTAATTAAAATTTTCTATGATATTTCTGTTGCTAAAACTGTTGAGATAGAAGTTATCTCTTCGGGTTTATATCAAAAAATGATTACATCATGTGGCGGATTAGTGGTTGGTGTTATCGCCTTTGTTGGTTATCATATATTAAATGCACGTATCGATAAATTATCACATCGTATGGAGGAAACTCAGATTGCATTTTTAGATATGCTAAATGAACCTTCCAAGTAATTATAAATGTTAAATGCTAGATTTTAAATTATAAAATTCAGCATTTTTCATTCAACATTTAAAATTTCCAAATAATGGGATTACGTAAAAAAGCGCACCGGGATGCAGAAGTAAGTACAGAGTCATTAAATGACATCATGTTTTTCTTATTGCTGTTCTTTCTTATTTTATCAACGATGGTTAGCCCTAACGCTATTAAGGTGAATTTACCAAGCTCAAAGCCAACCAGGCCGGTAGACAATAATAAAAAGCCAATTCACTTAGATGTGTCGAGTTCAAGACATTATTTTGTTGAAGGTAAAGAAGTGGATTATTCTGTTTTAGAAAGCGTATTAGTAACTGAGATTAATGGCAATCCTGAACCCACTGTTGTGTTACAAATGGATAAGGATTTAAGTATACAGGATGCGGTGGACGTAATGATTATTGTTGACAAACTAAAATGCAAAATGGTATGGGCAACCAAACCATCCAACGGCTAATAATTTATGATCTTATCACGTAACGAAGAAAATAAAAACAAGCTGATATCATTTGGGATTTCCTTAATGGTATTTGCATTGTTTTTATTATTCCTTATATTTTACATCATCATCACTCCAAATCCTCCTTTTCCAGAAGCGCCTGGAGGCGGTGGCGGCATTGAATTCAATATTGGTAATTTAATTGAAGGCACCGGTAATGTGGAAAATAATGGTATTGGAGACGCGGTTAAGGTAGTTGAAAGTACTGAAGTGACGCCCCCGGTTAAATCAGAAAATAGTACACAGGATATCGTAACTTCCGATAACGGAGAAGATATTAATATCAGTAAAACAGAAACAAAAAACACGACTACAAATCAAACGGTAGTTATACCCGTAAAACCAAAAGTAAAAACAGCAGCGGAATTACTTAAAGAAAAGTTTGAAAAGAATAAAGGAAATAATGGCGGCGGTGGTGATGGAAACAGTGGTCACGAAGGTAATGATGGCCGACCTGATGGAAATCCAAACACTCATGGCAATGGCGGAACCGGTGGTGGTGAAGGTGGCGGAGACGGGCCTGGAAAAGGCCCCGGGAAAGGACCGGGCAATGGCGGTTATGGATTCAGTTTAGCAGGCAGAAGCGTTATGACACGACCTACTTTATCTAAAGATACTAAAGAAGAAGGTAAAGTAGTAGTTGAAATCACCGTAGATAAAAATGGTAAAGTTATTAAAGCTGATCCGAATGGTAGGGGAACTACAACCAGTAGCCCAATGTTAAAAGCAAAAGCAAGGCAAGCCGCCTTAGCAACCACTTTTAATGTTAGCGGTGAATTTGAAGAACAAAAAGGAACGATCACCATCATTTTTAGTTTTTAATTTATGCTATTCCAAAAACATAAATCATTTAATCAAAACGATTTATGAATTACCAGCAAACCCTAGATTATTTGTTTTCCAAATTACCAATGTATCAGCGGGTTGGGGTTGCGGCGTATAAAGCCAATCTCGATAATACGATTGCTATTTGTAATGCACTTGGGAATCCTGAAAAAAAAATCAAATGTGTTCATGTGGCCGGAACAAACGGAAAGGGTTCTTCTTCGCATATGTTAGCGGCTGTGTTACAGCAGGCCGGATATAAAACAGGACTTTATACCTCACCGCATTTAGTTGATTTTAGGGAACGCATTAAGATCAATGGAAAAATGATTCCCAAAGTTGAAGTGGTGAAATTTGTGGAGGACTATAAAGATCTTTTTGAAAAAATTGAACCTTCTTTTTTTGAATGGACCGTTGGATTGGCGTTATATTATTTTTCGCAAAACGAAATTGATGTAGTGATTGTTGAAGTAGGTTTAGGAGGAAGATTAGATTCAACCAATGTGATCAATCCTGTATGTTCCCTCATTACAAATATTGGAATGGATCATGTTAATTTGTTAGGAGATACTTTACCGAAAATCGCAACTGAGAAAGCTGGAATTATAAAAACCAGATCGCCAGTTGTAATCAGTGAAACACAATTGGAAGTTGTTTCTGTCTTCAATGACAAAGCGAAACTATCCAAGAGTACAATTGAATTTGCCGATAAAAATTATAAAGTAATTTCAACAACTCATACGAATCAATTCATGTCTGTTGAATTACTGCATAAAAAGACCAACACCAAACATCAGTATGATCTTGATCTTCAGGGAAGCTATCAGGTAAAAAATTTAATGGGTGTTTTAACAACATTAGACATCCTCAGTAAAAAGGGATTTATCATTGAAGAAAAAGATATTACAACCGGATTAAAACAAGTGCAAAAAATAACCGGACTGCAAGGAAGATGGCAAATTATACAAGATAAACCTTTGGTTATTGCTGATACGGGGCATAATGTAGATGGGATAAAAGAAGTGCTCCAAAATTTAGAACGTTATAATTATAAAAAATTACATTTCGTATTGGGAGTTGTTAACGATAAGGATATTTCGAGTATCCTTAACCTTCTCCCTAAAGATGCTATCTATTATTTTTGTAAAGCAAATATTCCCAGAGCGCTTGATGAAAAAGAATTAAGTGCGAAGGCTCTAAAAATGGGGCTTGAAGGGAACACTTTTAAAACAGTTACCGAGGCTCTTGATAAAGCAAAGAAACAGGCAAAATCAAATGATCTAATATTTGTTGGAGGAAGTACTTTTACAGTGGCCGATATACTTTAAAATTACGCCCACACCTTAGTTCCTTCACTACAATTTTTACAAATATCAATTTCCTCGCGGGACTTTAAAATGGATTGTCTGAATCCCTGATATTTATTTGATTTCCAAAGTTCTTTAAAGGATTGTGTTTTTAGATCGCCTAATGGATGTTTAGCATCCTTGTCAAAACAACAAGGGACTACTACCCCATCCCAGGTAACAACACAGCTGCTCCACATTCTCCAGCACTGGTTCAGTAATTTGTTTTTAATCGAATATGTACCATCCGCATTTTTTTTATAGCGACTGTATTTTATATTTTCTGGAATTAAAGAATTGCCGTTTTCAAAATCATAAACCTGTGCCGTTTTAAAAACCACCTCATCTACTCCCAATTGTTTTGCAAGCTGTTTAACATCTTCTAACTGATGTTCATTTGGTTTTACTACCAGGAATTGAAACACGACATGTGGTGTGTTACTATTCATCTGCTTTTTTGCTTCAATTATGTTTTTAGTTCCCTCAATAACTTTACTTAATGTTCCTCCAATGCGGTATTGTTGGTAGGTTTCCTGGGTAGTGCCATCAATTGAAATTATTAATCTATTTAATTTGCTCTCTACAGTTTTTTTTGCCTGTTCTTTATTTAGATAATGAGCGTTTGTTGAAGTAGAAGTGTATAATCCTTTATCAGAGGCATATTTAACCATGTCCAGGAAATTAGGATTTAAATAGGGTTCTCCCTGAAAATAAAAGGTAAGATAGATCAGTTCCTCATAAACCTCATCCATCGTCTTTTTAAAAAATGCAGGTTCCAACATACCAATGGGTCTTGTGAACTCGCGTAATCCGCTCGGACATTCAGGACAGCGTAAATTACAACTGGTGGTAGGCTCGATGGCCATACTAATGGGAAATCCTAAACTAAAAGGTTTTTTGCTTGCTTTTGAGATATAGTAACTTATCCACACTTTAAAAGCATTACTCAACTTTTGTAAAGAAAGTTTTTTGATTAACTGTATTTGGTTGGAAAAAGGCACTATTCAAAGATAACAAATTTCGATAGAGGTTTTTTATTAAATTTAGGCTGTTTTATTTTACAACCATGACCATGACTCAATTTTCAAATACATTAGAGTTTGCAAAAGAACTTGACTCAAAAGACTCATTAAAATCATACAGACATAAATTTCATATACCACAGCATAATAATGCTGATATGGTCTATTTTACAGGGAATTCCTTAGGCCTTCAACCAAAAACAACAAAAGATTATATCCAGCAGGAATTGAACGATTGGGCCACTTATGGTGTTGAAGGACATTTCTTAGCTAAAAATCCCTGGTTAAGTTATCATGAAATTTTAACAGATAAAACCGCAAAAATAGTTGGGGCATTGCCTACTGAAGTCGTAATGATGAACCAATTGACAGTGAATTTACATTTGCTCATGGTGTCTTTTTATCGTCCAACCAAACAACGCTTTAAAATATTATGTGAAGCCAAGGCTTTTCCAAGCGATCAATATGCGCTGCAATCTCAGGTGAAATTTCATGGTTATAATACAAAAGATGCGCTTATTGAAATTGCTCCGCGTGAAGGAGAATATGAAGTAAGGCATGAAGATATTTACAAAGCTATTGAAGACAATAAAGATTCTTTAGCATTGATTATGATTGGCGGAGTAAATTATTTCAGCGGACAAGTATTTGATATGAAAGCCATCGTAGAAGCCGGACATAAAGCAGGAGCCATTGTCGGTTTTGATTTGGCGCATGGTGCAGGAAATTTAAAGCTTGCCTTACATGACTGGAATGTGGACTTTGCAGCCTGGTGTTCGTATAAATATTTGAATGCTGGTCCGGGAAGTGTGGCAGGTGCTTTTGTTCATGAGCGCCATCATAAAAATACCGACATGCCTTTATTTTCAGGTTGGTGGGGACACGATAAAGCAACCCGTTTTAAAATGGATAAAGAATTTAAACCCATTGAAACCGTAGAGCGTTGGCAGTTAAGTAATGCGCCAATCTTATCGATGGCAGCTTACAGAGCGTCGCTGGATATTTTTGATGAAGTTGGCATGGATAAATTGAATGAAAAAAGTAAACTGTTAACTGCTTATCTTGAATTCATTGTTGGAGAAATAAACAAGCAAAAAAACAATTGTTTGGAAATCATTACACCAAAAGCTAATCGTGGCTGCCAGTTAAGTATAGTTGCTCACGGCCGGGGCAAAGATTTATATAATAAACTGATAGAAAACGGAGTTATCCCTGATTGGCGTGAACCAAATGTGATTCGTTGTGCACCGGT
>JANPOX010000574.1:0-1713 GCA_031428235.1 Bacteroidia bacterium
TATTTGTTTGTTTCAATACTTTATTACCTCATATTTTCAGTAATGACAAGGAAATTATCCTGATCGCTTCCAGGCTGCTTTTATTTGCTGCACTCTTCCAGTTATTTGATGGCACCCAGGTTGTTGCGATTGGAGCTTTAAGAGGCCTGGAGGATTACAAATATCCAACTTACATTGCTTTTATAGGCTACTGGGTTATTTCTTTGCCTCTGTGTTATCTCTTTGCTTTTCCTATGGGTTATGGTGTATATGGAGTTTGGTTGGCACTCAGTCTCGGTCTGGCTTTCGTGGCCGTAGCTTTGTCAATAAGGATCCGGAATTTGATCAGGTTAAAATCTATATTAGGATAAAGTATGCCGAGGCTATTGCAAACAAAGCAAATACAGTCAAAAGACCATTCACACTCAAATGCTTATTGACTTTATAAATAAAAAGGCCGAGCCCAATAGCAAAACTACAAATAGCAAAAATGGGATACGTAAAAATATGCCAGAAGCTCCTTTCATCATATTCCAATCGGACTTTTAGAATCTTATGAAAAATAAAATCGCGGCCAATATAAAGTGCTTCATTTGGTTTAGGTTCCCGGAATAGATTTCGTGTTTTCACAGGAATGTATTCTCCGGATGTTGTGTTAATTTTTATTTCAGAAACGCTACGTTGCTGATGAACCTCATCGTATTGACCGTAAGAACATTCAGATTTTGTAATATAAGTTGTTTGCCACTGGCAGAAGACAACAATGCTGAGGAAACAATAAGACAGAAATCCAGCTAAAGCGATATTGATAGAGTTGATGATCTTATAAAACAACGTTGCTTTAAAAGTTTCAATTTTTTTGCTTTCTTTTAATTGTTTGATCTTTTTAAAGTAATACAGTTCTTCCGGTGACAAAGGAATACGAGGTTTTCGTCCGGATTTTTCTTCTTGCATTACTCTTACAAATCCTACAGATTAATTTTTTTCTCCAATAAATAATTATTACGGTCAGGAGAATTTCTCAAAATTAACTCACCTATAAATCCTGCTAAAAACAACATGGTTCCAAGCATCATAGATGTTAACGAGATATAAAAAGATGGTCTTTGTGTTAGCAATCGTGCAGGTATATGATTTAAAACATGATACAGCTTATCAACCCCAAGGTACATGGCTGAAAATAATCCTACTACAAACATCAGAGTACCAATTAATCCGAAAAAATGCATGGGGCGTTTTCCAAATTTTGAGAGAAATGTAATTGTCAACAAATCTAAAAAACCATTGATAAACCTTTCCCATCCAAATTTACTCACTCCGTATTTTCGTGCCTGATGCTGTACAACTTTTTCACCAATATTATAGAAGCCTGCATTCTTTGCCAGAACAGGAATAAAACGGTGCATCTCTCCATATATTTCAATGCTTTTCACAACTTCTTTACGGTAGGCTTTTAAACCGCAATTCATATCATGCAATTTAATACCGGAAATTTTTCTGTTGGTCCAGTTATATAATTTAGATGGAATGTTTTTAGTGAATTTATTATCGAAACGTTTTTGTTTCCATCCACTCACAAGGTCAAAATTACCAGAAGTGATCATGTTGTACAATCCCGGAATCTCGTCCGGTGAATCCTGCAAATCCGCGTCCATGGTAATAACCACATCTCCTTGCGCTGCTTCAAAGCCAACTTGTAAACCTGGTGATTTACCGTAATTCCTTCTGAATTTA